>DATKHW010001026.1:0-5167 GCA_035546275.1 Gemmataceae bacterium | reverse complement strand
TGCCGCAGCCCGGCGTCCGTGACTGCAGTATAATAGAGATCGAGCGTCTGTAATTCTTCAAGCGCCGCCAGAGCCTCCAGCCCTGAATCCGTTACTTCGGTTTCTCCGAGATCCAGCTCCTGTAACTCCTTGAGGGGGGTCAACTCTTTCAGCCCCGCGTCGGTCACCTTGAGGCCGCCGAGGTCGAGCGCCTGCAAACCCCTGAGAGCAGCAAGGTTTTTCAGGCCTCCGTCCGTTACTTTCGTGTCGCCGAGCTTCAGGGTCTTCAGCCCGCTGCACGCGCCCAGCTCTATCAGACCTGCATCCGTCACCCGCGTGTTACGAAGATCAAGGGTCTGCAAACACTTCATTCCAACCAGATGCTTCAAGCCCGCGTCAGTCACACGGGTTAAGGCGAGATTCAGCGTTTGCAGTGTTTTGAGCGGGGCCAATTCCTTCAAGCCCCTGTCTCCAACCCCCGTCGATTGCAGGTCCAATCTCTGCAGCGCCTTCAGCTGGCCCAGTTCCATCAGATCCCTGTCGGTTACCAAGGTGAGCTGAAGGTCCACGGCGATGATCGAGTGGGCAGGATCGGTGTCGTCGCGGACGATCCTGCCGCCCAGATTCTTCACAGACTCAACGGCCTCGTCCTGGGCGTCGGCGAGGATTGGCGGGGAGACCAAGAGCAGCGCGGCTAGCGCAACGAGGGCCTTTGGCATGGTCGGATCTCCGGAAGACAGCGTCCCATAGGTTCTCGGCGGGCCAGGCACAGATGGTGGCTTGGGATGTTACCGAGTAGAGACTTCACCCGCCAGACCATTGCGACCCCAAGCCTCCATACTTGCGAAGCAATCCACGTTTGGAAAGACGCCCGTGGCCGCCGACTTCGATGGGAGCGGGCTCCGTCCATCATCCTTGGCAGTCGAGCCAAGAACGGCGCAAATCGCTGCCACCATGCGCCGCAGGTCCCAGCAGATCACTTCGCCACCACCAAATTCGCCGGCGGCGCGTTGACGGAATAGTCCTGATTCTGATGCTTCGCTTTGCCGACGAGGACGATCGGAAAAGTCCCCGGCATGGCGTTGGCTGCCACGTTTAGCTGCACCTTCACCTCGTTCACATTGGCCGCGATGTTCTTCAGCGCCGGCGCCACGTTCGGCGGCAATCCTGTCGCGCTCAGGGCGATCTCCTCCGTGAACCCCGGTTGGCGCACTGCCGTGACGGTTAGGTTGGCTGGCTTGCCGAGCGGCGTGGACGGCTCGTCGAACTTGACCGCCAGCGTGAACGGCGCCTTTTCCGTCACCGCCAGGCCGACCGGCGCCCATATCTCGCGCGGCGGCACCGGCAGACCGGCCAGGCTTTGACTCACGGCGGCTCGCACGCTGGCGTACTCGGTCACGTCCTTGCCGTTGATGCTCGCCTTGCCCTGCACCAGGAACGTCAGCGGTCCCACCGGCACGTCGGGGCCGATGTTGACCGTCAGCGTCGCGCCGGGCTGGCCGGGTTGCGGCGGCTGGCCGGCCGGCATCTGCACCTGGCCAGTCACGCCGGGCGGGCCGACGACGCTGACGTCGATGGCGCCGCCGTAGTCGCGCCGCGTCGCCAGGATGGGGAAGGCGAACGAACCGTTGGCCGCCGCGTCGTAGCGGTCCAGACCCAGCGACAGGTCGAAGCCTGGCTGATACGGCGTGAACGTCAGTCGATAGACCTCCTCCGGGCCGGCCCAGTAGTGCAGATGCTCCACCGCCACGTAATAGTCGCCGTCCGTCGGCGCCGTGAAATCCAATCGCGGATCTTTCATGGGGTCGGACGCTTGGATTTGATTGTTCTTGGCGTCGCGCAGCGTCATGTAGATTTCGGTCGGTGAATGCAGGTCGTGCGTTTGGCCGTCGATGAGATAACGCGTCCCTTTCTTGGCGGCGAAGACGTAATAATCGAGATCGCCTTTCTGCTCAAAGCGGCCGGTGATCGCGCTGGGCACTGCGACGCGGTTGGCTTTGGCCGGCTCGTTGTTCGGCTCCTGTTCCATCGCCTCGTCGAGGTCCGACACGGCCAGACTGACCGGCCAGCCGTATAGGCCGTTGGCCCCGCGCGGCGTCACGAACACGGCCTGCGCAGCGGGATCGCTCGGGGCGACGACTTCCACCGGGCCGACGCCGTCCACGTTCGGCCCGGCGAAACGCACCTTCGCCTTGGCCCCGCGCTTGATCGCCAGGGGCAACGGCGTCGTGGCGCAGGGGAAATCGCCGATCCGCAAACGGTAAAAATAGTCCTCGCCTCCCTTGTAGCTGACGTCGCGCATCTCCACGAGGTAATCGCCGGCGTCCTTGAAAGTGTAGGTGAGGCGGGCGTCGGTCTGGAGGCCGGGAGCGTCGTTGCTGTGCCCGCCCCGCAATTCGCGGCCGGTCTTGACGTCGAACAGCGTCAGCTGCGGGTCGATGGGGCTGCCGAGCCGTCGGCCCAGCACCTCGAAGCTGAGCCGCTGGCCGGCCTGGACCGTGACCTTGTAGTAATCGTTGGCTTCGTTGGCCGTCTGACCGACCACGACGCACGGCGCCGTCACCGGTTGAGCCGTTTCGTGCGTGTGATTGTCCGGCTTCTGCATCACTTGCGGCAGGTCGTCCAAACAGAAGATCCGCAGATTCGACAGGCCCTTCGTGGTCGCAAGGCGCAGGGCGTGAAAACCCATCGGGGCGTCCTTGGGCACGTCGAGATGGACGAGCAGCTTGGCCGCGTCCTTGCCGTTGTTGTTGTCGGTGGGGATCGTCGCCTTGCACGGGAAATCGGTCCACACGCCCGTCGGTTGGGCGAGGTTCTGGCCGGTGAGCGTAAGGTCGATGGCCGTGCCGCGCTGGACGCCGTGCGGCGTCACGGGTTTGAGGACCGGCGCCGCCGGGTTCACCTTGGGCGGCGGCGGCTGGGCCCCAGCCGTCGCGGCGGCGACGAGGAAAACAAGTGACTGAAAAGCGACGGAGAGGCGGCGCGGCATAGTGGTTCTCGCAAGGCGGGGATTCACGGCGGGCGGCGGGATGGAAGACATGATAGGCGGCGCCACGGCGAGAGGGAAGGAGCTTCAATATCCCTCGTTCCCACGCTCTGCGTGGGAATGCACGTCGGGACGCTCTGCGTCCCGTCAAATGAGCCGTAAGGACGCGACGCAGAGCGTCGCTCGCGCGCGTTTCCCACGCTCCGCGTGGGAACGAGAAAAATAGGCTTGACGATCAAACGTTTGTTTGATACGATTGTTAGAGGACAGGAGGAAGAACCATGACTGAGTCCGACGATCCTCGGCGCAGGCTGCTGGAAACCGCAGGCCGCATCTTTGCTGAAAAGGGCTTCGACGGCGCCACGGTGCGCGACATTTGCCGCCAGGGCGGCGTGAACATTGCCGCCGTGAATTACTATTTCGGCGACAAGGAGCGGCTCTATATCGAGGCGGTCAAGAGCGCTGCGTGCGGATCGCTGGAGGCGCAGTCCCTCCCGGCCTGGCCGGCCGACACGCCGCCGGTCGTCAAGCTGCGCGATTTCATCCGCGTCATGGTCGGCCGGTTGATGAATCCCGACAAACCCGCCTGGCACGCACGGCTCATGATGCGCGAGCTGACCGAGCCGACGGCAGCTTGCGCCGAGTGGGTCGAGGAGTACGTGCGGCCGCACGCCGCAGTACTCAAGGACATCCTGGCCGAGCTGCTGCCGCCAGGCACTCCGGATTTTCAGCGCTTCCTGACTGGCTTCAGCATCATGGGCCAGTGCCTGTTTTACATGCACTGCAAGCCGGTCGTGCAACTGCTGATGGGGAGCGAGTACGCGCGCATCACGCCGCAAGTCGTCGCCGGCCAGGTGACCGATTTCAGCCTCGCCGCACTGGGTCTGAAGCCGCTGCGGCGGAAGGCGGAGCGCGTCGGACGCCAGGAGTGACGCCATGACCTGGACCGCGCTCAAGATGCTGACCGGCAACCGAGCGAAGTACTTCGCCATCATCTTCGGCGTTTCCTTCGCCTGTATGCTGATGACGCAGCAATCGTCGATCTTCGTCGGCCTGATGCGCAACACCGCCAGCCAGATCCGCGACATCCAGGGCGCCGACGTCTGGGTCATGGACCCCAGCGTTCAGTTCATCGAAGACGTCACGCCGCTGACGGAGAACGACCTCTATCGGGTCCGCGGCGTTCCCGGCGTGAAATGGGCCGTCGTGCTGTTCAAGAGCATGGCGTCCGCCCAGCTGGAAAACGGCAGCTTCAAGAATTTCAGCGTCATCGGCCTGGACGACCAGACGCTGGTCGGCGCCCCCGCCGAGATGCTCATCGGTTCCGTCGGCGACCTGCGCCGGCCCGACGCCGTCATCCTCGACGAGCGCGGCTACCAGTTCCTGTTCCCCGGCCAGCAGCTGCGCGTCGGCTGGACGGTGGAAATGAACGACCACCGGGCGGTGATCGTCGGCATCTGCAAGAGTTCGCCGAGCTTCCAGACTTACCCGGTCGCCTATACGCCCTATAGCCGGGCCATTTTCTACGCACCGCAGGAGCGGCGCTTCCTGTCGTTCATCCTGGCGCAGGGCGAGCCGGGCGTGCCGGTCGAAGAGATTTGCGACCGCATTCAGCAGCGAACCGGCTTGATGGCCCTGTCCGGCTCCGGCTTCATGTGGCGGACGATCACGTATTACCTGCAACGGACCGGCATCCCGGTGAATTTCGGCATCACGGTGCTGCTCGGTTTCATCATCGGGGCGGCCGTCGCGGGGCAGACGTTCTACCTGTTCACGCTGGACAACCTCAAGCAGTTCGGCGCCTTGAAGGCGATGGGCGTGACGAACCGGCGGATCGTCGGCATGGTGCTGACCCAGGCCCTGGTGGTCGGCGCTTTCGGCTACGCCATCGGCGTCGGCCTGGCGTCGATCCTGGAGGAGTTGCTCATGGCGAACATCAAAGGCGTGCCGCCGGCGATGTTCATGACGTGGCAAATCCCCGTTGGGACGGCCGTGGCCGCCGCCTTGATCGTGGGCGCCGCCGCCCTGGTCAGCGTGCGGCGGGTTCTGGTGCTGGAACCCGCGGCGGTGTTCCGATGAGGAGGGCGCCATGACCTGGATCGCGCTCAAAATGCTGGCCGGCGATCGGGCCAAGTACATCGGCATCATCGCCGGCGGCACGCCTTTGATGTTCGCCATGAGCAACTCCTCCAGGATCGACGC
>DATKHW010001025.1:0-4411 GCA_035546275.1 Gemmataceae bacterium | reverse complement strand
CGGCAGCATGTCCGGTTTGCGGTTCAGCCAACCGGCGATGCAGGTGCTGACGTCAGCGTTGACGACGCCGACCGTCTTGAGAGGCGACCCCATCTTGAAGCTGACCGTTTGCCGAGGGTAAATGGTGTGAATATAGCCCGTCATCAGCGGAAACTCGCAGGCGCCGAGGCCCATGAAGGGATGCCCCCAGCCGTAGACGCGGTCGCCGTCGATGCAGGTGACGGTGCCGATGCCGGACAGGTCGAAATCGCCGGTAATCATGGCCAGGGCGAGCGGGCCGCCCGGTTCCAGCACGGCGTCCTTCGCCTCCTCGGCGACCTTGGCCGACGCCGCTCCGCCTTGCACCGGCACAAGACCGGCGCCGGCGCAGCGCTGGCGCAGCAGCTCCAGGCTGTGAGCGGTGAAGCCGGAAGCGGCCAGCGGCGTCCGCAACGGCGTCATCCACAATCCGTCGGCCTCGCGCGGCTCGGGGCCGTCGAACGTTTCGGAAACCGTCGCGGAATCATAGGATTTGCCGTCGATGCGGAGCGGCTCGCCCAGGCCGACGCGCACCGGCTTGGCATGTTCGACGATGTCGCGCCGCTCGAACGCCTCGACGAAACCGTTCATCTGGCAGAACGGCGTGACGCCGGCGATCGGCTCCTTGCCGTAGGGCCAGGCGTAGGCGACGGCGCCGAGCAGCTTGCCGTCGATCGTGATCGGACTGCCGCTCATGCCGGCGACGACGCCGGTGTTCTCCAAACCCAATCCCGAAAGGCGGCAAAGCACCATGTCGCGGCCGGGGCTGGTGTTTTTGAGGACGCCCAGCACTTCCGCGTCGAACGTCTCGACCTTGGTCCCCTTCATGACGGTGCGGCCGACGCCTTTCAGTCCGGCATGGACGTCGTCGATTTGCCAGTAGGTTTCCGGCTTGGGGGCGGCGACGGCGGCGGGGCGGACGGCGAAACAGAGGAGCGAAGCGGCAAGAATCGGAACGAGGAGGAAGGCGATCCGTGCGGGAGCTTTCATAAGCGCGTCTCCATGCGCATCGGAGAGGGGAAAACGCGAAGTTCGGCGGCTTGCGGGGGGAGAGGGCGGGTCGGGGTGCGTGATTCGGCCGCGCATTGATGCCGCCCTGCCCGACGCTTCGGAAGAGCGGCGCGCTGTCCAGGCGGAATCTACTTGAGAACGCGGCCTGAGAACAAGGCGAGTTTCGGCGAAGCCAGAAAACGCCGGCGGCCGCCGACGCTGCTCCGAGGAGGGACGCCGGCGGCCGCGGCTGGATGATCGCTGGTGCGAACACGGAACTTACGGCTGCTTCGCCGGGACCCACAACGTCGGGGGGGGCGGTTGCAAGGACGGCGGGGCCTGTGTCGGCTGCGCCTGGGCCGGCTGGATCGCCGTCGCCGTCTGCGCCGCCGACGGGTTCACCGGTTGCGGCGCCGACTGAATCACCGTCGGCGCCGGCGCGGCCTGGTAATAACCCGGCGGGTAGGCGGGTTGGACGTACACCGTTCCTGGCGGCGGCGCGTAGTACACCGGCGCCGGGGCGTAGTAGACGGGGTAGGCGTAGTAGGGGCGATAGTAATGGGGATATGGGTAGAAGATCGGCAGCCCAATCCCGATGCCGATGCGCACGCCGCCAGCTTGGACCGGCGCCGCCCAGGTCGCTGCGACGGCCAACACCGCCAGCGCCAGAATTCGCGTCACTTTCATGAGGAAACTCCTTTCATCCGCACAGCACCCCTTCATCCCATCGGGCGGGCGCTGTGCCTTGCTTGAGAGGCGTTCGGTCGGCGGCTTCGAATCGCGCGCCGTTCCGCCGTCCCATTCCGCACGCGCCGTCTTGCAACAGACAGCGGAGGAAAACAAGGCGAGTTTTTCCGCCGCCGTCGCCGCCGCCCCCTTTACTCCCGCGGCTTCGCCGTTCATACTGGTTGCTGGTCCACCCTACCATCGCACCATTGAGGAACTCGCCATGATCGTGCGACGCTGGCTGCTCCGTCAGCCGACGTTCATCCTGCTGGGCCTGGCGCTGCTCGCCGCCGTCCCCGTCCGCGCCGCGGAGAACGCCGCCGAGGCCGCCGCCCAAGCATCCGAGGAGCGGCTGCGCAAGGACATCACTTACCTGGCCTCCGACGAGCTGGAAGGCCGCGGCCCCACCACGCAGGGCCTTCTAAAAGCGTACGACTACGTCGCCGATCAGTTCAAGAAGGCCGGCCTCAAACCCGGCGGCGTCGATGGGTCCTGGTTCCAGCCGTTCCCCTACCCCGCCAACGTCCTCGACGAGCCGGCCCATCTCACCATCAAGGGACCCAAGGGACAGGAAATCGAGCTGAAGCAGGGAATTCAGTTCAACCCGCTCGGCCTCAGCCACGCCGGCAAACTCACCGCCCCCCTCGTGTTCGCCGGCTACGGCGTCACCAGCCCCGACGTCAAGTACGACGATTTCGCCGACGTCGACACGACCGACAAGGTGGTCGTTATCCTCCGCGACACGCCGCACTTCACCGACGACCAGCGAACCGGCCGGCTGCGCACCTATGCGTCGCTGAGCCGCAAGATCGCCAACGCCGAGAAGCACAAGGCGGCCGCCGTCCTCTTCGTCAACGACGCCGACACGGCCAAGACCGGCGACGACCTGATCGATTTCGCCTTCTACTCCGTCCTCGCCGCCAATAGGCGGTCCGACGCGACCGTGCCCGTGCTGCAAATCCGCCGCTCCGTTTTGCAGACCATGCTGACGGCCAGCGCGGCCGTCGATCTGACCGACCTGGAGCACGACGTCAACGCGCTCGGCAAGCCGCGCAGCCTCGACCTGACCGGCTGGACGGTCAGCCTGGAAGTCAAGTGCCACAACGGCGACGTGACGCTCAAGAACGTGATCGGCGTGCTGGACGGATCCGGTCCGCTGGCCAACGAAACGGTCGTGGTCGGCGCCCATCTCGACCATCTGGGCTACGGCGGCGCCGGCGGCAGCATGCTCGGCGTCGTGAAGAAGCCGGAAATCCACCACGGCGCCGACGACAACGGCTCCGGCAGCACCACCGTCATGGAGCTGGCCCGCCGTTTCGGCGCCATGCCGGATCGCAAGGGGCGGCGCATCGTCTTCATGACGTTCAGCGGCGAGGAGCTGGGTCTGGAAGGCAGCAAATACTACTGCGACCATCCGCTGTTTCCGCTGGAGGTCACCTCGGCCATGTTTAACATGGACATGGTCGGCCGGCTGCGGCCCAGCGACGCTGCGAAGAAAGACAACCTGCTCGTCGAGGGTTCCCCAACCGGCAAGGAATTCGGCGACCTGCTCGACACGCTCAACAAGAAATATGACTTCGACATGACGAAGAAGACCGACTCGCTGCCGGCCAACAGCGACCATTATTCCTTCTACAAGAAGAAGATCCCCGTCCTCTTCTTCTGGACCGGTTTCCATCCCGACTACCACAAGCCGTCGGACACAGCCGACAAGATCAATGTGCCGGGGATGCGGAAGATCACCGATCTGAGCGTGGACGTGATTACCGCCTTTACAACGGAAGAGAAGCGGCCGGAATACCAGACGATGAAGATCGGCGTAGTGCGGCCGGGGAGCGACGCTCCGCGGTTGGGAGTGCTGCCCGACTATGCTTACAACGGCGGCGACGGCCTCCGACTGGATACCGTGGCCGAGGAAGGCGCGGCGGCGAAGGCCGGGTTGAAAGCCGGCGACCGCATCATCGACGTGGCCGGCAAGCCGGTGAAGAACATCACCACCTACCAGGAGGCGATGGCCGCGCAGAAGAAGGGCGACACGATCGACGTCACCATCGTCCGCGACGGCAAGAACCTCACCATCAAGGTGAAACTGGATCCGTGAGTCGCGGGTTTGTCGTTCATTCTCCCCTCTCCCCCGCTTCGGGAGAGAGGGGCCGGGGGTGAGGGGGTCAGCGTCCACAGGCGAACTTCACCCCCTCACCCCGACCCCGCTCCCCCGCTTCGGGGGAGAGGGGCTTCGACAGCGGACGGCAGATTCGCAACGCGCACCCAGCCCGTCCTCATCCGTTCTGACCTTGACCCGTTTCCGCGACGCGGCTATCGCCGCTCCTCCAGGCCGGTCCAGCGCGGACGGCCTCGCGCGGATGGCATGGGGAGGTTCAGACATGAGCCGGGGACGAATCCTCCGATTCTTGGCGTTGGCGGCGGCGGCACTGTCGCTGGCCGGCTGCCGCGCCTGGTGCGATCACTACTATCCGCAGCAAGGCTATGGCGGTTGCTGCTGCCAGCCGCAGCCCTGCTGCGCGCCGGCGTCGAACTATCCGGTCCAGCCTCAGCCGTGTGCGCCGGCCCAGCCGGTGTGGGGCGCCCCGCAGCACTAATTGCCGCTTAACGCCGTCGCACCGCGGCGTGCGGCCGGCGTGAGCCGGCTGATTCCAACATCAGCCGGCTCACGCCG
>DATKHW010001024.1:0-4230 GCA_035546275.1 Gemmataceae bacterium | reverse complement strand
GTACAGCGTGGTTTTCGCGGACGTTTCGCCGTCGGCCGCCTGGTCCTTGTCGGCGTAGACCGCCCGGCCTTCCACGCGCAGGCCGCCGTCGCAGTCAAACGTCAGCGTGATGGAGCGCGCCATCAGCAGCGGCTTGAACGGCAGAGCCTCCGGCGGCAGCTGGCGCAGGATTTCCTGCGGGTCCGGTTCACGAGGCGGCGCTGCATCGCCAGCGTCGCCCGGCGCCGATCCGCAGGGCGGCGGCTTGATCTTGGGCGGCGAATCGGGCGGTGGAGGTGGAGGGGGCGGAAGCGGTTCCTTCGAGGTCGGCGCAGGCGCCACCCTGTTGCCGACGCTCTCGAACTCATTGGTGGAACGCGTGGTCGCCACGAGAAAGACCAGCGGATTGACGCCGATCGTGGCATGATGCTTCCCGGCTGCCGTCTCCAGCGCCTCGTTCAGCGCAGCCGGGCCTTCCGGAGCAGGCGGCATGTCCAGCAGTCTCTCTAGCTGCCCCATGGACCCGCGCACAAACACGTCGTCGTCGATCGGCATCAGCCCCTGTCCATCGGCGCCGCTGTACAGCGTTTTGCCCTTGTAGCGCTTGAGCCGAACGTCGCCGCCCAAGCCGTCCAGCAGCTTGTCGTGGTCGTAGGGCTTGACCGTCCGGACGATCATGACCTGCGGCGCCAGCAGGAACGTGAGCCGTTCGATCTCGCCAGGCGGCACAATTAGCTGCTTGTGCAAATCGGCCAGCAAATCGCCGGTCCCGTCCTTGTCCTTTTCCTTTTCCTTTTCCTTGTTCATCTGTTGCAGGAACTCTTTGCCCGCCGCGCTGTCCATCAGGTCCGCAAAGCGAATGCTGACGAACCCGGCCCCGTTGCTGGGAACAAGGGCCAGGTCGGACGGCGCCTTGTCCGCTGCGCGCAATGGCGGTCCGTTCAGAAGGTTCGCCGCGGCCAGCACGGCCGCCAGCAGCGGGATCGCAAGCCGAATCCTTGTCATGGTGCGTCTCCTGGGTCCTGGGAAACGATCGGCCGGATAGGAAATGCTCGGCCGCCCAACGGCGGCGCGCGGCCGGGGGCAGTCTATGAGGTCGCACGGATTCCGCCCACCAGCCCTTACAGCGCCGCCAGCACGGCGTCGCCGACGTCCTTCACGCCGTCCTTGCCGCCGAGGTCCGGCGTCCGCGGCCGGCCCGCCTTCAGCACCGCCGCCGCCGCCGTCCGCACCGCATTTGCGCTCTTTGCATATCCCAAATGGTCGAGCAGCATCCCCGCCGACAGGATCGCCGCCAGCGGATTGGCGATCCCTTTGCCGGCGATGTCGGGGGCGGAGCCGTGGACCGGCTCGAACATGCTCGGATATTGCCGTTCTGGATTGATATTGGCGCTGGCGGCCAGGCCCACGCTGCCTGTGACGATCGCGCTCAGGTCGGTCAGGATGTCGCCGAAGAGGTTGCTGGCCACCACCACGTCGAACGCTTCCGGCTTGCGCACGAAATCCATCGCCGCCGCGTCCACCAGCAATTTCTGCGTTTGCACGTCCGGATAATCCGTTTTGACCGCCTCGAACACCTCGTCCCACAGCACCATGCCGAATTGCTGGGCGTTGGATTTCGTGATCGACGTGACTTTCTTGCGCGGCCGTTTCCGCGCTCCCTCGAAGGCGGCCCGCATGATGCGCTCGCAGCCGCGGCGCGTGAAGACGTTCGTCTGGATGGCGATCTCGGCCGGCGTCCCCTGGTACAGCCGGCCGCCGATCGGCGCATATTCGCCCTCCGTGTTCTCCCGATAGACCAGCATGTCGATCGAGCCGGGCGCCTTGTCGCGCAGCGGACAGGGCACGCCGTCAAAAAGATAGGCCGGGCGCAGGTTGACGTACTGGTCGAACAGCCGGCGCATCGGCAGGAGCAGGCCGTGCAAGGTGATGTGGTCGGGCACGTCGGGGCAGCCGATGGCGCCGAGCAGCACGGCGTCGTGGCGGCGCAGCACGTCCCAGCCGTCTTCCGGCATGATGCGGCCGGCGCGCAGGTAATAGGCCCCGCTCCACGGCAGCGCGTTCCACTCCACCGCCGCGCCTTCGCGGCGCAGGGCGGCGTCGGCCACGCGCACCGCCTGGTCGATCACTTCCGGCCCAATGCCGTCGCCGCCAATCACGGCGATGCGCGGAACTGCCATTGCACCATCCTCACAGGTTCGCTATCACCCACGGCCCATTGTCCGTCGTCCGTAGCCCGCAGTCCGTTGTTGGCATGGTCGATTCGTCTTTGCAACGGGCAACGGACTACGGACAAAGGACTACGGACAAAGGACTACGGACAAAGGACAAAGAATCAAGGACGGAGGGTGGATCATGCGACGGTTATGCGGCTTCGGCACGTGCGCCTTTCTGCTGGCCGCGGCCGGCTGCGTGCCGCCGCAACCGGCGTTCGACGGCGATCCGCTCTTCGGCGGCCAGCCGCGCTTGCCGCGAAACACGGCGGTCGCGTCGCAGCATCCGGCCGCCAACGTGACGGCGCCGGCGCAACTGCCGCCGGCGTCCGGCGGCGTCAGCCCGGCCGCGCTTGCCGCCGCCGTGCCGGCTTCCGATTCCAGCGCGCTCCGCATTCCGCCGGCGCCGGCCGCCCTCAGCTCGGCGACGCACGACAACAACGATCCGTGGCAGCCCACGGCGACGCCAGCCGGCGCCCAGCTCCAGGCGCCGCAGCCGCTGGTCGGACCGCCGCCGCGTCCCGTCGGCGACCTGGCGCCCAGCACCGGGGCGCCGGTCGTCGCTCCTTCCAGCCCATCTCCCCCAGCCCCGCCGCCCGCGAGCAGCGGGCCGCGCGACGCCGATCAGTACAGTCAGCTCCTCGGCGAACTGGATCGCCGCGGCGTGCTGTTCCAGTCGCTCCAAGGGCCGGACGACCAGGGCGTTTGGTCCTTCAGCTGCGGCGTCCCGCGCCGCAACGATCCTCAATCCATCCTTCGCGTCGAAGCCAGCGCCGTCGGCGATCACGGCCTGGCGGCCATTCGCGCCGCCCTCTCTCGCATCGACCAGGAAGCGCCCTGAGTCCACTCCATTCTCCACGACCGCGGTTTCACTCGCAGCGGCATCCGTCGGCGCCAATGGCCCCGTTTCTCATGCCGTTCTCAGATTGAGTTAAAGAATGTTCATCTTCTCATATATTTTTAATTTTATATATTCTTGACAAGGAGTCGTCCCACTCGGACAATCTTTCGTAATGCGGCGCGAGCTTTGCATTAGGAATGCATCTGGTTTTTCCGCGCCAAGTATGACCGGCGCAGTCGTCGATAGTTCAAGGGGAATCGCCCCGATCTCTTAATCATGCGGAATCCTCTTCCTTCTTCCTAAGGAGTCCAGAGCATGCCACGTTTCGGTCGCTTCCGAAAGGGGCGCGGCTTCACGCTGATTGAGCTGTTGGTGGTGATTGCGATCATCGCCATCCTCATCGGCCTGCTGCTGCCCGCCGTCCAGAAAGTCCGCGAAGCCGCCGCGCGTGCCCAGTGCGGCAACAACCTCCATCAGATGGCCATTGCCATCCAGGCGGCCGCCGGAGACCACCAAGGTCTCATGCCGCCGTCCGTCGGCCTGTACCCGGGCCTGAACCAGGCCAATAACCAGTCGGACGCGGGCATTTTCCTCGCTCTGTTGCCCTACGTCGAGCAAGGCAACGTCTTTCAAGCAACCCTGGTGAACGGCGGCGACAACAACGACAACCGCAACGGCGGCTTCAACACCTATTCGCAGTGGACCGCGGCCGCACAGAACGCCAAGGTGAAGGTCTTCCAGTGCCCTTCGGACACGACCTACAACAACGCCCAGGGCGGCTACGCCAGCTACGGCGTCAACGGCCAGGTCTTCCGCCAAAATTACGTCGGCTGGAGCAACGGCTTGCCGAACTACCCGGCGAGCATTCCGGACGGCACCTCGGTGACTGTCTGCTTCACGGAGAAAATGGCGCACACCGCGGCTGGCAACTACACGAACAACTACTGGCCCGACTGGGGCCCCATAGAACTTTCGCAGGACGAGGACGGCATCAACAGCCAAGCCAGCATGGTGGCCAACGGCGGCATGCCGGTGATCGTGACCAGCATCATCAACGGCGTGGCCCAGGTGAGCGCCCAGGGTCCGAGCAGCTTCCACAGCTCTGGCCCGCAGGTGGCCATGTTCGACGGCAGCATCCGGCGCGTCGATCCAGGCATCACGGCGGCCAGCTGGTGGGCGGTCGTGACGCCGGCCGGC
>DATKHW010001023.1:0-6610 GCA_035546275.1 Gemmataceae bacterium | reverse complement strand
CGCATTCGGACTGCCCGTCCGCTAAACTGTTTTCATTCGATCCAACCGCCCACCCGCCGGTCGATCCCGCCGTTTCACCCGCCAGGGTCCGCAAGGGGGCACGCATCATGTTCCGTCCTGCACGCGATTTGGTTTCTCGCGCCCGCCCACAATTCGCCGCCGGATTCCTCCTTCTGCTGTCCGCCGCCGTCGCCCCGGCCGCCGTCCCGACCGACTCGCAGCAGCGCGCCGCCCTCGTCGGTCAGCCCGCGTCGCTGGTCATTCAACCGGAAACCGTCACGCTCGCCGGTCCCCGCGCCTATCAGCAGATACTCGTCACCGGCAAGTACGCCGACGGCTCGACGCGCGACCTGACGCCGTTTTGCGACATCACCTGTGAGACACCCGACCTCGCCGACCCCGGCGCCGGCTTCGTGACGCCGCGGAAGAACGGCGCCGGCGCCGTTGTCGTCAAGGCCGGCGGCCAGACGGCCCGCGCCGCGCTGACCGTCAAGGATTTCGACAAGCCGCAGCCGACTGGCTTCCGCCGCGAGGTGATCGCCGCGCTGAACGTCGGCGGCTGCAACGCCGGCGCCTGTCACGGCACGCCGTCGGGCAAGAACGGCTTCAGGCTCAGCCTGCGCGGCTTCGACCCGGCGGCCGACTACCTCCAGCTCACCCGCGACGTCCTCGGCCGGCGCACCGACCGCGGCAGCCCCGATTCCAGCCTGATGATGCTCAAGGCGCTCGGCCGCGTGTCCCATGAAGGCAGCGTCCGCTTCGCGCCCAGCAGCATCCCGGCCCAGGCGGTCCGCGGCTGGCTGGCGGAAGGTCTGCAAGACGACCCCGCCGACCTGCCGCCGCTGAAGGCGATCCAGATTCTCCCCGGACAACGCCTCCTGACCGAGCCGAGCCGCTGGCAGCAGCTGGTTGTCGTGGCCACGTTCGCCGACGGCGCCGTCCGCGACGTGACCCGGCTCACGGTCTTCAGCAGCAGCGACACGTCCGTGGCGACCGTCAGTCCGACCGGCCTCGTCGAGTTCAAGGGGGCGGGCGAAATCGCCATCCTCTGCCGCTACCTTATGGAACTGCAAACCGTCCGGCTGACCTTCCTGCAGCCCCGGCCCGGCTTCGTCTGGACCAAACCGCCGGAGAACAACTACGTCGATCACCATGTCTTCGCCAAGCTCAAGATGCTGAGCCTGCCGCCGTCGGACCTCTGCACCGACCAGGAGTTCATCCGCCGGGCGACGCTGGACGTATGCGGCGTCGTGCCGACGAAGGACGAGGTCCGCGCCTTCCTGGCCGACACGGCGGCCGACAAGCGGGCCAAGCTGATCGACAGGCTGCTCGACCGTCCGGAATACGCCGACTTCTGGACGCTCAAATGGTCGGATATTTTCCGCAGCAACCGCAAGGCGATTCAGGTGAAGGGCGTCTACGTCTTCCAGGACTGGCTGCGGGAGCACGTCGCAAACAACGACGGCTTCGACGTGATCGTGAAGGAACTGCTGACGGCCGACGGCAGCGCGTTCGCCAACCCGCCGGCTAACTATTACCGCATCGCCCGCGACCCGCAGAACCTGGCCGAGACGACGGCCCAGCTCTTCTGCGGCGTGCGGATGCAGTGCGCCAAGTGCCACAACCACCCGTTCGAGCGCTGGACGCAGGACGACTATTACAGCCTGGCCGCGTTCTT
This sequence comes from Gemmataceae bacterium, assembly GCA_035546275.1. Taxonomy (GTDB): domain Bacteria; phylum Planctomycetota; class Planctomycetia; order Gemmatales; family Gemmataceae; genus UBA4732. Next base: position 4,932 of record DATKHW010001023.1, on the reverse strand, counting down.
CGCCCGCGTCCGCCAGAAGAAGGACCCGATGGAGCCGGGCGCTAACCCACAGACGCCGGGCGGCGAGATCATCTACGTGGACCGCGCCGGAGAGGTGCAGCAGCCGCGCACCGGCCAGACCATGAAGCCGAAATTCATGGTCGGCGCGACGCCGGACATCCCGCCCGGTGAAGACCGCCGGATCATCCTGGCCAACTGGATTGCGTCGGCCGACAACCCGTTCTTCGCCAAATCGATGGTGAACCGCATCTGGTTTCACCTCAACGGCAAGGGCGTCGTCGATCCGGTGGACGATTTCCGCGACTCGAACCCATCGGCCAACGACGAATTGCTGGACGCGCTGGCGAAGGATTTCACCGCCAGTAAGTACGACGTGAAGCACATGATCCGGGTCATCATGAATTCGCGGACGTACCAGCTGAGCGCCCAGGCGACCGACTTCAACCGCGACGACAACAAGTATTTCTCGCACGCCGTGACGAAGATGCTGACGGCGGAGCAGCTCCTGGACGCGCTCTGCACGGCGACGGAGGTCCCGGAGAAGTACGCCGGCGAGCCGGCCGGGATGCGGGCGATGCAGCTGCCGGACGGCGATCCGAATCATCCGTTTTTGAAGACGTTCGGCCAGCCGGCGCGGGAATTGGCCTGCGAATGCGAGCGCGAGAGCGACAGCAACCTGGCCCAGGCGTTGCAGCTCATCAACGGCCAGACGATCAACGACAAGCTGCGGGCGCCGAACAACCGCATCGGCCGTCTGCTGGCGGCGAAGACGTCGGACGGCGAGATCCTCAACGAGCTATACCTGGCCACGGTGTCGCGCCCGCCGACGGCGGCGGACGTCAAGACGGCGATGGATTACGTCGCCCGGGGGCAGGACAAGCGCAAGGCGTGGGAGGACGTCCAGTGGGCGCTGCTGAACTCGAAGGAGTTTTTGTTTCGGCATTGAGCATCGGTTCATCACCGCGAGCCCGCAGCGCGAGCAAGGGCGGCCCTTGCTTGCGCTGCGGGCTCTCCGCACGCGCTGATCCTTCCCTCCCTCGTTCCCGAACGGGAGTTCGGGAACGAGAGCGCCCGCCGACGGCCCCGACCAGCGCGTGGCGCTGGACGATTTCCTTTCGGGTTGGGCGACGGCCGGATACCGAGGGATGCACGTATGGACCCCGTGAACCGCGTCCGGGATTACTTGCTCGACAATGTCGGCCATATGACCTATCCCGGAAACCCGTCTTTTGATTCGCGGACCCAGCGCTGGTACGTCCCTGTCTATTGCCGCACGGCGCAGGGCAACGTCGTCGTCGGGGACGTGGAAGTGGACGGCGGCGGGCGCATCGTTTACGCACCCAGCCGGGATGAGATGTCGGCGCGCCTGCAACGGGCGTCCGCCGCAAACGCGACGCCCGCCGCCTCGTGAAGAGGGGATCCTTTCCTATTGGTGGAGGGCTTATTCCGCAAAGAAGGGAACCGCCGATGGACCTGCACGGGAAGCTCACGGAAGCCATGAAAGCCAAGGACGACCTGGCGAAAGATATGCTGCGAGTCATTTTGGGCGAAGTATCCACCCGCAAGGCCCGCACCGGCAAGGAGCCGCGCGACGAGGAGGTTCACGCCATCATCCGCTCCGTGATGACCAACAACGCCGAGACGCGCAAGGAGCTGGAACAGCGCGGCCAAACCGCGCACGAGTCCTATGAGCGGCTGGGGCGCGAGAACGCCTATCTCGCCGCGCTGCTTCCCAAAACGCTGGACCAGGACGCGATTCGCAAGGAGTTGGAAGCGATCGCCGCGGAGCTGAAGGCGGCCAAGAACGACGGCCAGGCCACGGGACTGGCGGTGAAGCACGTCAAGCAGAAGGGGCTAACCGTGCTGGGCGAGGATGTGGCCGCTGTCGTCAAGCAGATGCGGGCGGACTGACGGGGGCCGTCGATGCTCATCGCCATGGCCGGGCTGCCGGGCACGGGAAAAAGCACCCTGGCGGGGCGGCTGGCGGCCGAGCTGCCGGCCGTCGTCCTCAACAAGGACGCGGTACGGGCGGTGCTGTTTCCGCCGCCGGTGCTGGATTATTCCGCGGGGCAGGATGACGTCAGCATGGCGGCGGTGTACAGCGCGGCCGGCCACATCCACCGGCGCAATCCGCGGCAAGCGGTGATCCTCGATGGGCGGACGTTTTCGCGCGCCTACCAAATGCGCGACCTGCTGGCGCTGGCGGCGTCGGTCGGCGAAGCGCCGCGGCTGATCGAATGCGTGTGCGCCGACGAGGTCGCGCGGGGCCGGTTGGAAAGCGACCTGGCCCGCGGCGGCCATCCGGCGGGGAACCGTACTTTTGCGCTCTACCTGGAGCGGAAAGCCGCGGCGGAGCCCATCGCGCCGCCGCGATTGACCCTTGACACCGGCGCGACCGACCTGGAAGAATGCGTAAGGCGCTGCCTGGCGTGGCTGCGAGGCGGTTGAAGCGGTCGGATCGAGCACATCCGCTCCTTGGCTAACAGCTATTAGCTGACAGCTAATAGCTGTTAGCCAATCAAGCAATCAGCGGTCGTCCAGCACGCGGATCGTGGCGATCGACTTGGCCAGCTCGTGGTCGGCGAACGTCCACACCACCTTCTTGTCGCGCGTCACCTCGAAGGCGTGTGCACCTTTCCCCTCCTGGCCGCGGAGGAAATTCCCCACGACGTAGTGACCGTTCTTCAGGACCTGGAGACTGCCGATCCACGTCATGTTCAATTCGGGAGCGTCCTTGGCGCTGAACTCCCACAGGACATCGCCGGCCGGATTCACCTCGATCAGCCGCTTCTGCGTGCCGCACGATATCAGCGTATTGCCGTTGTCCAGGCGGATCGCGTCGCCGCAGTTATCGACCTTGGTGTACTCCCAGACGACCTTGCCGTCGGGATCGTATTCGCGGATGGCGCCTTCTCCCTCATGCGCGGCCAGGATGTGGCCGTTGGCGAGCTTGTGAATGCCGCGCACCTGGAGATGGTATTCCCTGACCGTTGTGGTCATGGGCGTGATGTGGACGACCTCGCCTTTCGGGTTGACTTCCACCGCCTGGCAGGGGCCTTGCTCGGCGATGAGGGTGTCGCCGTTGTCCAGCCGCTGGCAGCCGAGGACCTGCGGGCTCTTGCTGACGTAGTTCCACACGGTTTTCTGGTCGCGGTCGATTTCCATGACGCCGGTCGGGTTGCCGCCGTAGGCGAACACCACGTGGCCGTCGGGCAGCGGCTGGAAGATGACGGCGATGCTGGGGAATTTGTACTCCCACTCTACCTTGCCGTCGGGGTCTAGCTGGACGAGGCGGTTGGGCCCCTTGCCGTATTCGGCGAAGAGGATGCGGTGCTTGACGGGATCATCGGCGCGGGCCGCGGCGACGGCCAGCAGGAGGGCGGCGGCAAGACAAATCGTCCGGCGCATGGCAAGGTCTCTCGTGACGGGGGCCGGGATAGAAAACTGTGGCATGGAGCATAGCACGACGGCGGCCGGCAATACAGGGGCAACGAGTCCGGCGGCGGCGTGGCAATTGGAGACGCACGGGTGTAGGCTGTAGCGATGCCCTCCCCTGGCCCTCTCCCCGGAAGGACCGCCGATGTCGCTTGAATCGCCGTCCGAAGCCGGCGTGGATCCCCAAACCGTCCGCCGCAAGGTCGCGTGGAGGATTGTACCGCTCCTGTTCGTCCTGTACGGCGTCTCCTACATGGACCGGGCCAACCTCGGCAACGCCAAGCTGCAAATGCAGAACCTGCTTCCCTGGTTCACCCCTGAGGTTTTCGGCTATGGCGCGGGGATCTTCTTTATCGGCTATCAATTGCTGGAGATCCCGGGAGCGCTGCTGGTGGAGCGCTGGAGCGCTCGCAAGTGGTTCGCGCGCATTCTCATCAGCTGGGGGCTTTGCTCGATGGGCATGGCTCTGGCGGCGACGTGGTGGCAGTTCTATCTGGCGCGCTTCCTGCTCGGCCTGGCGGAGGCGGGCTTCTTCCCCGGCGTGGTCGTGTACCTGACGCACTGGTTTCCGCGCGCCGACCGCGCCCGCGCGCTGGCCGGCATGGTGCTGGCCATCCCAATCAGCTTGACGCTCGGCGCCTGGGCGTCAGCGGCGCTGTTGAGCGTCCACTGGTTCGGCGCGGCCGGCTGGCAATGGCTATTCCTGGTCGAGGGAGCGCCGGCCGTGCTGCTCGGCGTGATCGTGCCGTTCGTGCTTGTGGACCGACCGGCCCATGCGAAATGGTTGACGCCCGGGGAGCAGGCCTGGCTGGAGGGGACGCTGGCCGAGGAGCGCCGCCAGGCGGCGGCGACCGGCGGCGTCACGCTCCGCGCCGCCCTCCGCCGGCCGACGGTCTGGCTGCTGGCGCTCGGCATCTTCGCGGCCAACACCGGCGGTTACGCCCTGGTGTTCTGGCTGCCTACCGTCGTGCAGGGGTTGCTGACCCAGGGATCGGCCGCGCCCCCGCCGTCCGAGCAAGCCGTCCTCGGCTGGACCAGCGTGGTGTATGCCTGCGGACTGGCAGGCGTGTGGTTGTCGGGGCAATCGTCCGACCGAACAGGCGAGCGGAAATGGCACTGCTTCGCGGGGATGCTGGGGACGGGCGTGTTTCTGGCGGGAAGCGCCTTGCCGGGTCAGCCGTGGGCGCTGGTCTTTATCTGGCTTTGCCTGGCCGGGTTCTTTTCCATCTCCTGGCCGCCGCCGTTCTGGGTCCTGCCGACGCTGACGCTTTCGGAATCCGTGGCGGCCGTGTCGATCGGCTTCATTAACATGTCCGCCAACTGCGCGGGGGCGCTGGGTTCTCCGGTCGTGGGGCTGATGCAGCAAGCGCACCTAGACAGTCGTTTGTGTCTTCTGTTCCTGGCCGGCTGCTACGTAGTGGGCGCCGGGATCATCGCCGTCCTGCGCGTGCCACGATCCTTAAGCGCAATGCAAAAACCACCAGCCCGAAGCGCCAG
>DATKHW010001022.1:0-3464 GCA_035546275.1 Gemmataceae bacterium | reverse complement strand
GGCCGGGGCGAAGATCGGCCAGCCGTCATGCGCGGCGTGTCTCGGCGGCCCCAGCGACACTTTCGGCCGACTCAACAGTCCGATGAGTTGCATCAGCACCACGAACCGCAACTTCCCCGGCCGGATGGGCCACAAGGAGGCGCGCGTATATTTGGCCAGCCCACTGACAGTGGCCGCCAGCGCGGTCAACGGCGTCATCACCGACCCGCGTGATTACCTGGGGTGAAAGAGCGTCCGCGAAATCGCTTAACCATCTTCAAGGATCCATCATGGCATTGCCGATCACAATCGCCGGGAAGGCCTACATCCTCGGCGACAACATCGACACCGACCAAATCATCCCAGCCCAGTATCTGACGTTCAACCCGGCCATCCCGGAAGAGTACCGGCAGTTCGGCAAGTACGCGCTCAACAGCGTGCCGCCGTCGCAGTCGGGGCTGCCCACGGGGCATGTGCCGTTTCACACCGACGACGAGTTCATCTCGCCGTACAAGTTTATCGTGGCTGGGAAGAACTTCGGCTGCGGCTCCTCGCGCGAGCACGCTCCGATCGCACTGGATGCGGCGGGCATCGAAGCGGTGGTGGCCGAGTTCTACGCCCGCATCTTCTACCGCAATGCAGTCAACGGCGGCTACCTCGTGCCGTTTGAGAGCAGCGAACGTCTTTGCGATCGGATCTGCACCGGAGATGAATTGTCGCTGGATGTCGCTGCGGGCTTGCTGCGCAACCTGACGACCGGCGAGGAGCATCGTCTTAAGCCGCTCGGCGAGGTGGCGCCGATCCTGGAAGCCGGCGGCCTGTTTCCCTATGCGCGCCAGGTCGGGATGCTCCAGCGGTGACGGTCGCCTGAGACGCCCGCGTCGGATGATCTCACTTTTTCGCCTCCGCCTTGTCCAGGAGTACCTGCACATCGGCCCAGAGCCTTTTGCAGGCCTCCTGCTCATCGGCAGGCAGCTTGCCAAGCTCCGCCGCGTCGCGCAGGCCGGACAGGTCCGTATCCTGCTGCCAGCGTCTCATGCTCATGGCGACGATTTTTCGGCCCTGCGCTGGACCGCCCTCCAACCGCTTCGCCCGCACCTCCAGGGTCGCACGCAGCCAGTCCACCGCCTGCCGGCGCCAACCGGCGCGCTCCTTTTCGTCGAGATTCCGGCCGTCCCCGGTCATGCCGCAGCCGGCGTGGGCGGCGCAGCAGGCCGCGGTGTAGCGCGGACCGGAATTCATCGACTCGGCCAGCTTCGGATCGTCGGTGAAGGCGTCGCGGTAGAAAGCGGCGCCGGCCGCAAATCGGCCCGTCAGCGCGCACAGTTCGCCAAGGCTGAGCCGTTCCGCGTCGTCGGCCGGCTGTTGCTCACCGCGCAGCACGGGGCCGAGTTTCGGCTCCACCGCAAGCAGGCGCTCGCAGCGCTGAAGCTGGGCCGTCGCCGTGGCGCGGTTGGGAGAGTCGGATCCGAGCAGGTCAAGGCTGCGCTGCGTGTGCTCGCGAGCCTCTGCCAACTTGTCCTGCCGGATCAGGGCCAAACCGAGAGCGCCGTGGGCCGCGGCGAGATTGGGATCGACATCCAGCGCGCGACAGTAGGACTGCGCCGCCTCGTCCACGCGTCCCTTGTCGAACAGGGCAAGGCCGAGGCTGTAGTGGGCCTGGGCATAATCGGGGTTCAGCTCCGTCGCCATGCGGCACTGCTCGATGGCCTCGTCGAGCCGTCCCTGGTCGCGCAAGGCCAGGCCGAAGTTGTGGTGGGTGACGGCGTTACCGCGGTCAAGTTCGACGGCGCGGCGGTACTCGGCGATCGCCTCGTCCGGCCGCCCCTGGCGGCCCCAGGCGATGGCGAGGTTGTTGTGGACCGATGGGAGGTCGGGCGACAGCTCGGCGGCGCGGCGCAGCTCCGTCATCGCTTCGTCGGTCCGCCCCACGTCGCGCAAAGCGGCGGCGAGGTTGTTGCGAACGGCGCCCGAATCCGGACGAAGCGCGGCGGCGGCCCGGTAATAACCCACGGCCCTGTCCGATTTCTTGGCGCGGTACAAGGCCCTGGCCAACTCGAAATTCAACCAGAAGTCCTCTGGATGACCGGCCTGGGCGGCCTCCAGCAGCGGCGCCGCATCGCCCTGCGCCTCGATCAAGGCGGCCCCCAGCGCCGATAGCAGCGGCAAGCTCTGTGCGGCCAACTGCTTGTCGTCGGCGAGCAGCTCCTTCGCCAGGGCCTCCAGGCGCTGGCGGTCAGCCCTGGCCGCCGGGTCGCGGAAACGGTCGCGCCACGGGTCGGGATCGGCCCGCCGCGCCGCTTCCAGCAGCCAGGCCCGCTCCTGCGGCTCGTCCGTCGCGGTGGCCCAGTCGTCGAGGGCCGACGTCAACTGGCCGCCCACCGCCGATGCACGGAGACGCGCCGCCGTCGCTTCGGGGTCGTCCCCGTCCTTCCGCAGTCCCGCATCGCGGAACGCCGTCGCATAGTCGCGGTCGGCGGCCCGATTGTCGGGCTTGCCTTCTACAAGCGTCGCGCGGGCCAGGCGAATTCCTTCGACGCGCTGCACCAGCGTCGCCTCGGCCAGCGCCTGGCCGACCCGCTGCCGCAAATCCGCCGGTCCCGTCGCGCCCAGGCGGTCGCGCGTCTGCTCCAGCACCGCCTGCGCTTCCGGCCAACGCGACTGCTTCTCGAGCGAACCGGCCTTGTCGAGGGACGTATCGACCGACTCGCGCAGCCGGGCCGCTTCGGCCGCCGCCGCCGCCCCCTGCCGCTGCAGCACCAACCCGATTGCCGCCGCCGCCCCCAGAAGGACCAGCACGCTGGCGGCCAGCCAAAACGTCAGCCGCCGCGCCTTGCGCTCCTGGGCTGCGGTCGCCTGGGCTTCCTTGGCCCGCGCCGCCTCCGCCGCCTCCGCCGCCTCCGCCTGGCGCAGCCGCCGTTCCACCGATTCGCGGTACGCGGTCACGGCGGCCGCCGTCTCCCCGGCGTGGCGTGGCCGCTCGTCGCCATTCGCCGCCAGGCAACGCTTCGCCAACCCAATCAGCTCCGCTTCGGCGCCGCAGCCGTCCAGTCGGCCGAAGGCGTCCGCCAGTTCCGCGGCCTGCGCCCGCTGCAGGGGGTGAGGCCCGGCAAACGGCGGTCTACCGGTCAGAATCTCGCACAAGATCGCGCCCAATCCAAATACATCCGTTCGCTCATCCACCTGCTCGATTTCGCCGCGGGCCTGTTCCGGCGCCATGTAAGCCGGCGTCCCCAGCACCGAACCCGCCAGGGTTTCCGGAGCGGCCGCACCGGCGTCCGAGCCGCCGGCGGGCGCCTCGGCCGCCGGCGCCGGCGCCGCCTCAGCGGCGCGCGGCAAAACCTTGGCAAGCCCCCAGTCCATCACCTGCACTTCGCCGAAGCCGCCCACCATGACGTTGCCCGGCTTCAGGTCGCGGTGAATCACCCGGTGCGCATGGGCGTAGGCGACCGCCTGACAGATGTGCTCGAAGATCGCCACGACCG
>DATKHW010001021.1:0-2009 GCA_035546275.1 Gemmataceae bacterium | reverse complement strand
TGGCCCACGTACACGCGCGACTTGGCCGGCACGCGCTATTCGCCCCTAACCCAGATCAGCACCGCGAATGTTTCGAAGCTCGCCCCGGCCTGGACTTATCGGCTGCGGCAGAGCGCGGGGCCGGCGGCGGAACCTGCTGCGGAACCGGTTGCGTCCGCGGGCCGCGGCGGTGGACGAGGCGGGGCGGGAGCAAACCCAAGTACCAACCCCGAAGCTACGCCTATCGTCGTCAACAACGTGATGTACCTGCCGGCCGCCAACCGGATCCTGGCGCTCGACGCCGAAACCGGCAAAGAGATTTGGAACACTCCGCTCAAAACCAACACCACCGCGCGCGGCGTGTCGTACTGGCCGGGCGATGCCGACAATCCGGCGCGTATCATTTTCTGCGCGGGGCCCACGTTGGTAGCGCTAAATGCGGCCACGGGCAAGCTCGATCCCGGTTTCGGCAAGGAAGGAACCGTCGATATCGCCGTGCCATGGAATGGTGCGCCCGCCATTTATAAGAACATCGTGATGCTGGGTGCGACGGTGGGCGAAATCCTGCACGGCGAGCCCGGAGATTCGCGGGCGTACGATGCGCGCACCGGGGCCAAGCTTTGGGAGTTCCATTCCATTCCGCGGCCCGGCGAGCCGGGTTTCGGTTCCTGGCAAGGCGATTCCTGGAAGGGGTTCTCGGGGACTAATGTCTGGGGATGGTACCTCACCGTCGACGAGCAGCGCGGCATCGTCTACATGCCGTTCGGCAGCCCGGCCGGCAATTACTATGGCGGCGATCGCCCAGGCAACAACTTATTCGGCAACTCAATCGTGGCCGTCGATGCCAAGACCGGAAAATATCTGTGGCACTTTCAAACCGTGCACCACGACCTTTGGGATGCCGACCTGCCGCCGGCGCCGGGCCTGGTCGACATCGTGCAAAACGGAAAGACCATTCCCGCCTTGGCGCAAATCGGCAAGACCGGCTGGATGTTCATTCTCAATCGCGTCACCGGCCAGCCCATCTTCGGAGTGGAGGAGCGGCCGGTTCCGAAGGGCGATGTCCCCGGCGAATGGTATTCGCCGACGGAGCCGTTTCCGCTGAAGCCGCCTCCGCTGGCGCGCACCACTTTTCGTAAAGAGGACATGGTCACCGCCGCCGACACCACGCCCGAGCATGCCAAAGCCTGCCAGGAGTTCTGGGATCGCAGCGGCGGCTTTTACAATGAAGGACCGTTCACGCCGTTCCTTTTTCACGAAGCGGGAACGCCCCCGCGCAGCACGTTGATCTTCCCCGGCAACGGCGGCGCCAATTGGGGCGGCACGGCCACTGATCCCAAGACCGGCTACGTCTACGTGCAGACGCACGATGTCGCGTTGGTGGGGTGGGTGGAAAAGAAAGTCGAGGGCGGCAACTATGGCAGCGGAAACGGCTCGCCCCAGTTGTACGATCGCGGCAGCGTGGATGGCCCGGGTCCCTACCACGGGTTCAGCGTGCCGGTGAAAGATGCGAACGGCAAAACGCTCGGGACGTGGCCTTGCCAGAAACCACCATGGGGACGCTTGTTCGCCGTAAACGCCAATACCGGCGATATCGCCTGGCAGGTGCCGCTCGGCATCACCGAAGCGCTTCCTCCCGGCAAGCAGAACACCGGAGGCAGCGGCAGCGCCGGTCCGATCGTGACCGCGGGTGGCCTGGTCTTCATCGGCGCCACCAACGATAACCGTTTCCGCGCCTTCGATTCCAAGACCGGAAAAGAACTCTGGGCGGCCCAGCTCGAGCGTGCCGCCAATGCAAATCCGCTGACGTATCAAGGCAAGAACGGCAAGCAATATGTGGCGGTGATCGCTACCGACTCAGTGGACGTGTTCGCGCTGCCATAAGGCTGGGCGCGATGAACTCTAACCGATTCCCGAATGTCTCTTAAAAATCTGCGTAAGGTTTTGTGAAAACGCGGAGCGCGCCATCACCATATCGCAGCCGGCTTCCTGCGCCTGCTGTTTCAGCTCGCCCTGTATATGTGAAAGAT
>DATKHW010001020.1:0-8971 GCA_035546275.1 Gemmataceae bacterium | reverse complement strand
GGCGTTGGCGGAGCGTCTGACTCGGATGAAGGCGGAGGTGCTGTCGCGTTATTTCCAGGATGGGGACGGGGAGATACGCCGTGCGGCGGCGTTGGCGTCGGCGATGAAGGGGGCGAAAAGCTTGATTCCCGATCTGATACCGCTGCTGTCGGACGCGGATGCGGCGGTGTCTCATGCGGCTCATGCGGCGTTGAGGGATTTGAGTGGGGAGCAGTTGGGTGCGACGGAAGCGGAATGGAAGGCGTGGTGGAAGAATCGGGACAAATAAGCCCGTAGCGCAGGCGAGGGCTTGGGTCGGATGCACACAGAGGGAGAATAGACTCATGATCGTCGCCGATGAACAGCTGGCGGCGCGCGTGGGTAGGGCCCGCGCCCGGTTCGTGGAGGACTTCGCGCTGGCCCTAAAGGACGCCGAACTGGGCAAGGCGGACATCGAGGAGGCGCTTCAGGAGCAAATCGACCACGGCAAACGGCTGCTGGAAATGGCCGAGGCGGCCTGCCATCTTGCGTCCGCCGGGCGGCTTCGGACAGACACCCGCAACCAAATGGGGTCGGCCCTGTCGGTGGGCGTGAAGGCCTTTCGGGACCTGCTGGAAGCCGCGGCCGATTGGACGATGCGGCACGGCGCGCCTCTTGGGGGCGAGCAACACTTGGCTCCTCTGATCGCCGAAATGGACCGTTGCCGCGTCGAGTTGGTTTCCAGCGCCCAGGGATGGCAAGGACATACGGATGCGGACCTGGAAGCATTCCCGCAGGTGGGGACCGCTGAATGGGGACGGATGAATCAAAGACGGGCGGAACTCATCCGCAAGGATGTCCGCGGCGAGTTGAGTGAGACCGAGCGAGAAGAGCACGAAACCTTGCAACGGCTGTCGCTCGCGGCTGTCGAGGCGTCTTTCCCGCACGAGGGCAAGCCGCCGCCGCCGAACAGCCCGCCGGAGGCGAACGGCGGATGACGACTCCCGACCCCTTCGCCTACCCTCCCGAACCCCACCTCCGCAAGCATGGCCCGGCGGGATACAAGAACTACTCGGAATTCAAGCCGTGGTTGCGGGACGAGTTCGAGTTCCGCTGCGCCTACTGCCTCCAGCGGGAGATGTGGTCGCGCGACCGCCACGCCGCTTTTTCCGTGGATCACCTCGTCCCGCAGGTGGAAGGCGAAGACCTCATTTGTGATTATCGCAATCTCGTATATGCCTGTTTGCGCTGCAACGCTTTGAAACAGGACGTGCGGGCGCTCGATCCGACGCGCGAAGGCATGGGGCGCCATCTGCGGATCGAACCAGCCGGCGCCGTTTCTGGCCTGACCGAGGACGGGCGATTTCTCATCGGACTGCTGCACTTGAACGCCGCCTCGGCTGTCTCCGAGCGACGTCGCATTCTTCGCCTGCTGAAACTGCGGCAGAGATACCCCGCGGACCCGGATATCGAGGAGGACTATCGGACGGCGTTCCGCTACCCGGAAGATTTGCCCGATCTGCGCCTGCTGAAACCGCCCCAAGGCAACGCACTGGATGCGAACAAGCTCCAGTGCTTCTGCGCTCGCCGGGAGAAGGGCGACCTGCCGCAGCTATACTGAGGTACGCACGCGCCTGGGCAAGGGAAGGACGCGCCCCATGAGCACGGACATCACCCGCGGTCCGAAGCGCTGCCCTTCCTGCGGCCGGGAGAACCCGCCGACCGCCGTCCGCTGTTCTCTCTGTGCGACCCGTCTGGATGCGGCCATTCAAGCGACGCCCGGCCCGGCGTGGAGCGAAGCCTATTCCCCGTCTCTTTCCGATGAGGAACCGCCGCCCCGACCGCCGCTGACGGGTTGCGCGGCGTTCGCGGCGGCCGCCGGCTTCGCCGTTCTCGTCGTCGGCTCGGGCCTCGTGACGTTCTTCACGGTCTGTGCAGCCGCCGTCGCAGTACATCCGCTGACTTCGCCGCAGGATCCAGTCAGCGGAGGCTGTGTGGGAGTCGTCCTCGGCGGCCTGGCCGCCACGGTAGTGGTCACCATTATCCTCATTGTCCTCCATTTCCCTCACAAGGGACGGCGCTGAATGCCCGCGGCGCCCGCTGTCAGAACCCCGTCCCTGTCTCGTCCTCTCCTTGGCGCCGTCCCCCTGATCTTGTGCCGTTTTCCTCCCCCCGGCACAATGAACCAGTTCGTCCGACTTCCCTTCCGGAGAGACGAGATGCTCCGATCGCACCGCCTTCGCCCCGTCCTCGCGTTCGTCCTTCTCGGCTGCACCGCCGCAATCGGCCGGGCCGCCGACAAATGGCCGGTCCCCGTCGGGCCGTCGCACGAGCCGAACCCCTTCCACTACGACGCCAAGCTCTGGAAGGATGTGCCGAAAGATTACCTCGACGACGCCGCGGCCTGCATCCTCTACGCGGGGACCAGCTACCTCGTCGAGCCGGACGGGACCATCGAAACGATCGTCACGGACGTCACCCGGCTCAACGGCCGAAAAAGCATCGAAAAACTTGGCGAATACCGCAACCTCACCTACGATCCGTCCTACGAGACGCTCACCCTCAACACGGCCGTGATCCACAAGGCCGACGGCCATGACGCCCTCATCGAGCCGCGCGACGTGCAGCTCCGCGACATCGCCACCGATTACCAGGTCTACGACCACGAAAAGCAGCTCATCATCAGCTTCCCCGACCTGGAAGTCGGCGACGTTTTCGAGGTGAAATGGACGGTTCGCGGCCGGAACCCGGAGCACGCCGGCCATTTCTTCACCCGCTACACCTTCGGCGACGCTACCAATCCCTGCATGACCGACGAGCTGCGCGTCCGGCTGCCGAAGGCTATGCCGTTCAAGTACGCCTCCTTCGCCGGCGCCGCCGAGCCGATCCGCAGGGAGGACAAGGACGATGTCCTTTATGCGTGGAAGTCGGAACGCAACCCGCAGCTGCCGCTGGACGAGAATTTGCCGTCCAAGGAGACGCTGTTCAAGGGCGTCGCCTGTTCGACGTTCCCGTCGTGGGAGGCGGTCGGCCAGTGGAAGCAGAAGCTGCGCCAGGAGTGCTGGGTCTGCAGCGCCGACGTGCGGCAGACGGCCCAGAACGCCGTCAAGGGGCTGACCGACCCGATCGCCAAGGCCCGCGCCCTGGTCTACTGGATGCGCCGCGATATCCGCTACGTCTCCACCGGCGAGAGTCACGACTATACGCCCCATCTCCCCTCCGAAGTGTTGGCGAATCGCTACGGCGACTGCAAGGACGGCACGCAGCTTTTGGCCGTCATGCTGCGCGACGTCGGAATCAAGGTGGAGCTGGCCACGCTCGGCGCCGAGGACGACGGCCAGGTCCTCGAATCGGTGCCGTCGCCGTGGGGCACGCACGCCATCCTCGTGGCGACCATCGACGGCAAGGAGCACTGGGTGGACACCACGTCGAGCCTGGCGGGCTGGGACTTTTTGCCGCGCGACGACCGCGACCGCCTCTGCTACGTCGTGGACGACAAGGGGGCGATCCGCCTGACGCGAACGCCGCCGATGGAGGCGAGCGACAACCGGACGGTGCAGGTCACCAACGTCTGGATCGGCCCCGACGGTTCGTCCCGCTGCGAGCGCGACGTGACCGCCTACGGCAGCGCGGCTCTGTCCGAACGCGACGACTATCTGGAAGTGCCGGCCGGCGAACGTCGGCGGCAGGTGACGGCCGAATTGCAGGACGCCAACAGCAAGTCCCGGCTGGTCAGCCTCAAGATCGACGAGGAATCGCTGCGCGATTTCGATCGGCCGGTCAAGATGCACGTCGATTTCATCGTCGAGGACCATTTCAACGGCGACGCGGACAAGGAAGGGAGCGTCGCCGACAGCAAAGTGTGGGGCAAGTTCGTGGCCTACAACCTCGACTACGACCGCAAACCGCCGCTGGAATTCTATTCGCCTTTCGAGACGAGCCATCTCTACATCGTCCACATTCCGCCGACCCTCACGCTGGACGGCGAGCCGAGCGACCAGACGCTGACTTCGCCGTGGGGCGAATTCAGCCGGAAATGCAAGCTGAGCGACGACGGCCGCACGCTGACGGTGGAATTCACCATGCGGCTGGACAAGGCCCACGTCGATCCGGCCGAATTCGAGCGGTTCCGGACGTTTCACGAGGGAGTGTCCCGCTACTACCGGGCGTGGCTGACGCTGAAGCCGACGCAGGAGCTGGGCGACGCCAAGGCGCTGGAGGGGCTGCTGGCGACGGCGCCGGACGACGCCGACGTGGCTGCGGCGCTGGCCCGCGTTTACCACGAGAACAGCAAGGACGCCGACGCCCGGCGGGTGCTGAAAACCGGCCTGTTCTACCACCCCGACGACGAGGAATTGCTGAAGCTGGCGGTCAAGGCGGCCCTGACGCCCAAGGACGAGACGGCGGCCCAGCGCGAGCTGGTGCGGCGCTATCCCGACAACGACCTTTACGGCGTGGAATTGGGGGCGCTGCTTGTGGATCAGAATCTGCACAAAGAGGCCCGCGAGGTACTGGAGCCGCTGACCAAGCGCGGCAACGATTCCCACCGCGGTCAGGCGGAATTTCACCTGGCGCGCGACGAGTACCGCACCGACCACCCGGCCGAGGCGCAAAAGCACCTCGATGAAGCGGTCAAGGCCGATCCGGATATTCTCAATACGGTGCGCGGCAACGTCCTGCGCGGGCTGGTGTACGAGGACCTGAAGAAGCCCGACGACGCCGTGCGGGCCTATCAGCTGGCGCTGACGGTGGACAAGGACGCCGCCTCGCCGCTGGACGGACTGACGCGGCTGTCGCTGGCGGCCGGCAAGACGGATGAGGCGACGACGTACCTGCGCCGCTACATCGCGGCGGTCGGCGACGACTTCGACGGCCTGCTGACGGCGGCCGATTATGCGCTGAAGCTGAAGCACTGGGACGACGCCTTCGACCTGGCTTCCAAGGCGCGGGACCAGAAGTTCCATGAGAAGGAGCAGCGCATTCTGGGTCTGGTTTGTCTGCACCGCGGCGACTTCGCCGGGGCGGCGGAGCATCTGGCCAAGGCCGACGCGGACGACGAGGTGCTGACCGGCCTGATCCGGGCGGATCTGGCCCTGGGAGCGCTGCGCGAGGCGGCGTTCCAGGCGGCGAAAGCGGGTAAATTCGATAAACAGAGTCTGGAGCTAGCCGACGTCTGTGCGCGGGTGCTGCGGCTGATGCAGCGGCGGCAGGCGTTGGCCAAGGGGCAGGACGTGCCGGCCGGCAAGGAGGCGGAATGGGCCGGGGCGCTGGACCGCGTCGTTTGCGCGGAGGAAATGCTCGACGACGGGACGGCGGATGCGGCGGACGCCCTGATCGAGCCGATTTTCGGGCAGGGATTGGACATGGGCCGGGCGTTCGCGCTGCGCGGCCGGCTGATGCTTGGCAAGGGCCGGCTGACGGCGGCGCTGGCCGACGCGGAATGGGCGGTGAAGCTGACGCCGAACGAGGCGGGCGGCTACTACGTCCGCGGCCAGGTGCGGCTGGAGCGCGGCGACCTGCACGGCGCCTTGGCCGATCTGGAAAAGGCGAGCCAGCTGACGGAATCGCACGACGCCGACGTGCTGCACGCCTGGGCGACGGCCCTGCACACGGCAGGGCGGGTGAAGGAAGCGCTCGACGTGCAGCAGACGGCGGTGAAGCTGAAGCCGAAGAACAAGGAAATGGCGGAGCAGCTGAAGGTGCTGGAGAAGGAAGCGGGACATGTGGGCGGGGGGAAATAATGGCACGGACCGAGCGACCGATGCTTCAACCCAGGTTGCCGTCGCGCGACCCCGAGTGGGAAGCGATGAAGGGGTCGCGTCGCAACCAGACGCTCGCCGAGGCGGTGCAGGAGGTCGCGTTTCTGCAAAAGCAATGGCGCTTGATAGCGGGTAAAGACATGGCATCCTCTCCCGTCGATCTCTACCGGATTCTGCACGTCTTGATCGAGAAGCGAATCCCGTTCGTCCTAACGGGCGCCCACGGCATCTCCGGCTGGACGGGCCGGCCGCGGAACACGTTGGATGTGGACATCCTCGCCAAACCGGGACGCAACCATGCCCGCGCAGTGAAGGCCGCTCAGGAACTTTACCCGGAACTGGAAGTCCGCCGGTTTACGGGACTCACGGCCTTCTTCGTCCCCGGCCAAAAGGAATCCGTCATCGACGTCGTCTGTCCCTACCGGGCGGACCAGGAGGAAACGCTGGCTCATCCGGCCTGGGCGGACGATCAAGAGCTAGGGCTTCGATATCGCGTCCCAACCCTCGAAGCCGCCCTGGCCAACAAATATGGGGCCATGCTGGCTCTCACGCGGGACATGCCAAAGAGATTGCAGGATGCAGTTGATTTCAGCTGGATGGTCCAACATTCTTCGGACCCAGGCCGAACGCCAATTGACCTCGAAAGACTCGCTTTTCTGGGCGAGAAAGTCTGGCCCGGAGGCGGCGGTCAGGAGATCCTCAGCCTGGTCGAGCAAGTGAAAGCCGGCGAGGCGATTCACGTCGTCGCGCGGGCGAAATGACGAGACGCCATGCTCTGGTACATCGCCGTCGCCGTGATTCTGCTGGCCGCCCTGCTGCTCGACGCGGGGCTGCTGGCCTATTCCATGTACGTCCTGCTCGGCCTGCTCCTCCTTACGCGCTTCCTGGCCCGCTCCTGGATCAACCATCTCTCCGCCTCCCGCACCTGCACGCCGCCCCGGTCGGAGTCGTCGGAAGAAGACGACAAGGATGAGAAAGATCGCCATAATCTCACGGCCGAGGTCGGCGACCGGGTCAAGGTGCGCGTGACCGTGCGGAACAGCGGCCGGCTGCCGGTGCCGTGGGTGGTGCTGGAAGACGTGCTGCCGCAGGAGGCGCTGGACAAACGTTTCCCCAAGCTCAAGGTGAAGGGCAAGCGGCTGGGCATCGCCATGCTGCGGCCCGGCGGCAAGGTGGACGTGGCCTACACCGTCGAATGTGCGGCCCGCGGCTACTTCCCGATCGGCCCCCTCGTGATGGAAAGCGGCGACCTGTTCGGCCTGCACCGGCGCTTCCGCGTGGAGGCCGAGCCGGCGTACCTGCTGGTCTACCCGCGGATCATTCCGCTGGAGGGCTACGACCTGACGTCGCGCCGGCCGATCGGCGACGTGCTGCTGACGCACCGGCTGTTCGAGGACCCGACGCGCATCTCCGGCGTGCGGCCCTACGAGTTGGGCGATCCGCTGAATCGCATTCACTGGCGCGCCACGGCCCGCACCGGCGCGCTGCACAGCAAGGTCCACGAGCCGTCCACGCTGGCCGGGGCGACGCTGCTGCTCGATTTCTACGCCGCCGGCTACCACCAGCAGGGCGAGCCGTTCCGCTCCGAGCTGGCGGTGACGGCGACGCTGGCGCTGGCCAATGCAGTCTACGAGATGGGCCAGCAGGTGGGCTTCGTCACGAACGGCCGCGACGCCGCCGACCGCATCCGCACAGCGGCGAGCCGGGGGCGTCAGCCCCCGGATGACCCCCGCACCCGCCAGGCCGCACGGGCCGCGGCGGCCATGCAGGAGGAAAGCCATCGCTTACAGCCGTTGATGGTGGAGACGCGCCGCGGCGTGGAGCAGCTGCACCGCATCCGCGAGACCTTGGCTCGCGTGGAGCTGACCGACGGCCTGAGCTTCGCCGACCTGGTGACGGAGACGACGAGCCGTCTGCCGCGCGACGCGACGCTGGTCGCGGTGCTGCCGGACGTGCCGGAGGAGACGGCGATCGCGCTGGGCGGTCTGCGCCGGGCCGGCCGGGCGATCACGGTGGTGCTGATCCAGCAGGAGGAGAACCAGCTGCAGACGAGCTACGGCCGGCTGACCGCGGAGGGGATACGCGACATCCGGCATGTGAAGAGTGAGGCGGAAGTGCCGGATCTGTGCCGCAAGCAGGTGGACCGGTCGGCGCCGTATGCGGTGGTGTGATGGCCGCGCTATGCGCTGCACTTCGCCAGAAGACCGGCTGTGTTTGTCTCGAATGTCGTCGGATTCCAGCCGAACGCCGTACACACGATCTTTCCGTCCTTCACCCAAGCCGCTTCGCCTTTCCCGTGCAAGTTTCCGCTGAACTCCGGCAGGTCATATAGCTCTGGGCAGGCGTCGGTGTCCACGACTATCAATTCCAGTCGTCCTTGTGGATCGACCCTCATGAGCATTTCCTTGAGTGCAGCGAAGGCTACACGTGCGGGACCGCTCCAGAACGCCATGATGAACAGGATGCCGCAGCGGATTGTCTGGAGCGCGTCGCTGCCCGCGTGAGGAATGAAGCGCACAGGCCGCGTAGCTGACAGTTCGGTGGTGAGGCCAAGATCCTTCGTCCGATCGACGAGATGGCCCATGCGTAGACCCTCGCTTATACCCGGCTCTGCCATATGCGAGGATCACGGCTGGTGTGGAACACCGACAGAATGCGCACGCAGGACGCCTCCTCGCGGTAATAGACGCAGTATGGGAAGCGCCGGACCACCGCTTTGCGGACGTCCCCAAGCACCTTCGCGTGCAAGCGGGGTGTGACCGAGATCCGGTCGAGCACCTGCTGGACCTGGTCCGCGAACGCTTGACCCAATCCGGGGCGCTGGCCCTTGTACCAATCGGCGGCCTCGTCAAACTCCGCCTTGGCCGCGGGGCGGAAAAGGATCGGCAAGCTCACTTCTGCCACCTCGCCCGCATCTCGGCCAGGACGACTTCCCACGGGATTCCTTCGCCGGGGTGGGCGTCGGCGTCCGCAATGCGCCGTTCCAGCTCCGCCCGCTGCGCCTCGGTCAGCGGCTGCCGTTCCAGCTCCGCGGCCACGTCGTCCCAAAGCAGCTCGGCCAGCGCCAGACGGTCCTCCACGCTCAGCCGGTCGAGGCCCAGCTCACGCAAGGTTACACTCATGCGGATTGCTCCATGAAAGAACGGATGGGTGGAATGATACTATCGGCCGCCGCGCGCCAGCCGACGCTCGCCGACTATACCACGCAATCAGTTTCGCCCCTGCCAGTAGGACAAGCGCCGGGAATGCGCCAC
>DATKHW010001019.1:0-14385 GCA_035546275.1 Gemmataceae bacterium | reverse complement strand
TTTGCGGCGCACGCGCAAAAATCGACCCGCGGCCGCAGATTACACTGTCTTTCGACGGCCCCCGGCCGTATACTACCTGGAGTTGGGTCTTGCGAACCGGGCCGCGGCACTGACGTTTACCGCGTCAACTCACCCTTCCCTCTTCACCTGTCCCACGTGACAATCAGCAGTGTTTGGCCAGGTCGTGCCGGCCGGCAGTCGGACGCGGCGCATCCCGGTCACATTCATAGGAGGCCCTTAATGGGCAAGAAGTTGTACGTGGGCAACCTCGCCTACGGCGTCACCGACGCGGATCTGCTCAAGATGTTCGAGGCGCACGGGACGGTCCAGTCGGCGCAGGTGATCATGGACCGGGACACGGGCCGCTCCAAGGGCTTCGGCTTCGTGGAGATGGGCAGCGACCAGGAGGCCCAGGCCGCCATCGCCGCTCTGGGCGGCAAGGACGTGGACGGCCGCGCCCTCACCGTCAACGAGGCGCGCCCCAAGACCGAAGGCGGTCGCGGCGGCGGCCACGGTGGTCGGGGAGGCTATGGCGGGGGCGGCGGGGGCGGCGGCGGGCGCGGGGGCTACGGCGGCGGCCGCGACCGCTACTAAGCGTATTGTGGCGATCCGTTTCTTTGTCCCCTCTCCCCTGTACTCAGGGGAGAGGGCGGCAAGAAATCGCTGCAATGCCATACAGACGCGTCGGCGTCCCTGCCCGAATCGTTTGGGCGGGAACATCTTCGCCCTGTCACCGGTCGCGGGAATGGCCCGCAGCCAAAAGGGTCGAACCATGAGCCACGATCAGTCCAGCCCAATCGCGGACGAGTTGTGCGCCCAGCTCGTGCAGGCGAACCGCGACATCCGCGGCCTGCGGGAAACGCTGATCTCGATGCGCACGCTTCGGGCCGACCTGCGCGACCGACTGAGGCAGACGCGCGCGGCGGCGCGCAGGCAGGCGGCCAATTCTGCTCCCGATTTGAATCGGGACGTAGGGGGCGAAGGCTGAGGCCCATCGGCCGAGGCCAGGCCGCGATGAGGCAGCGCTACCGCTCGGCGTCGTCCGGCGGCGGGCAGCTAGCGACTTCCACAGGCGGCACACGTCCCAGCCGCCGCACAGCACCGGCCGCTAGCCGTTGTCGGTCAGAAACTTTAGCACCGAGGCCAGGGAGCGCACCTCGGCATCCGGGTCGGCGGCGTCCGGGCGATACTGACATATCGTTGTCAGCGCCTCGCCCGCAGCGACGCCGCTATAAGTCCGCCAAGCACAAGGGCTGTCGCCCATGGCGACTTATCCTGCCCTCCATCATCAGCCGGCGACGGATTAGCCCCAGCAGGAATCGAACCTGCATCCTCGGTTTAGAAGACCGATGCTCTGTCCATTGAGCTATGGGGCCGATGACGCTGGTTTCAGCGTTCTGCGTTGCTCTTCGCGGGGCCGCATAACCAATGATGGCAATGCTGTTGGGACGCCCGACGGCTGCAGAATAGCTGCGCAATCCAGTCTACCCGCGCTTCCCTCCGGTGCAAGCCCGCCGCGCGGCGGCCCCTTGTTCGCGGCGGCACGCATCCCACCGTGCACGCAGGACGCTTCACGCCGAATGGACCTAATACCCCGCCGCCTTGCCGTCGACGCGCCGGTCCTCCGCCCCAACGTATTCCCCTGTCTTCGGATTCACCCAAATCGTATGCGCGTCGCCCTGCTTGCCGCTGATTACGATGTATCCCTTCTCCTTCAATCGTTTCACGACATCCGGATACTCCGCCATGCCCTCGAACTTCACTTCGTCGGGGAACCACTGGTGGTGCAGCCGTGGCGCGTCCACGGCTGCACGCACATCCATGTCGAAATCAATCACATTGACCACAAGGCACACCACCGTGTTGATGATCGTTCGGCTTCCCGGACTGCCCGTGGCCAGCAGAACCTTGCCGTCGCGGGCCACGATCGTCGGACACTGTGAGCTGAGCATCCGTTTGCCAGGTGCGATCTGGTTCGGCTCCGTGCCGATGCGGCCCTTGGTCGTCGTTTCGCCGGGGAACCAGTTGAAGTCGCTCATCTCGTTGTTCAGCAAGAAACCGGCGCCCTTCACCATGATCCGGCACCCGTACAGGTTTTCCAGCGTGTACGTGTTGCTGACCGCCATGCCGTCGGCGTCGATCACTGAGAAATGCGTCGTGTCCTCGCCCTCCGGCGTCAGTGGGACTTCCTTCGCCAGGTCGGCGCTTGGCGTCGCTTTGTTCGGGTCGATCCCGGCCGCCAGCTGCTTGGCGTAATCTTTGCTTATCAGAGAATCCGGAATCTTTACAAAGTCCGAATCTCCGAGATAGCGGGCGCGGTCGCAATAAGCGCGGCGCATCGCCTCGATCAGCACGTGCAATGTCTGCGGCGACCAGCGATCGTTCTTTCGCAGGTCGTAATTCTCCAGAATATTCAGCATCTCCACCAGGCAGATTCCGCCGGAACTAGGAGGCGGCGGAGCGTAAATGTCATAGCCGCGATATGTGCCGTGGATCGGCGCCCGTACCTTCGCTTTGTACCCATCGAGATCCTGTTTCGTGATAATGCCGCCGTCGGCATTCATCTCCGCGGCCAGGAGATCGGCCGTTCCACCTTGATAGAAACCGTCGGCGCCGTTTTCGGCGATGCGGCGGAGCGTCTTCGCCAGGTCCGGTTGCATCAGGCGGTCGCCCGAGCGCCACCGGCTTTGGCCGCCGTCCTTTCCAAGCACGCGCTGCAACTCGGCATTGTCCTTCGACGATCCCAGGACCGAATTCAGCGACGACGCCAGCGCCTCGTCGATCACAAAGCCGTCTTCCGCCAGCTTCACCGCCGGCATGACCACGTCCTTCCACGGCAGCTTGCCAAAGCGCGAGTGAGCCAACGCCAGACCTGCCACGGTCCCTGGCACGCCGACCGATTTCGGACTATAGCTGTCGTCCTTCCTCGTGAACATCGTTTTTGTGGCCGCCAGCGGGGCGGTCTCGCGGTAGTCGATGACGACGGGCTCGGCCTTGCCGCCCGGATAGATGAGCATGAAGCCGCCGCCGCCGATGTTGCCGGCGCCGGGCCAGGTCACCGCCTCGGCGAATGCGGTCGCCGCGGCGGCGTCCACGGCGTTTCCGCCCTGTTTCAGCACGTCGCGGCCAACCTCCGCCGCGGGCGGCGACACCGCCACGACCATACCGTGCCGCTCCTGCGCCGGCGGTTCGGCGGCAGTCAAAGGCCACGCGACGATCAGCATGGCAAGACAAAGACAGGGGATGACGCGAAGCGGGGCGGAATCGAGTAGAATGGCGGGACAGCGCATGAGGGACTCCCAGTGCAGGTGAGCGGTCGGGGTGGGCCGGCCGGTGTGTCATCTTATTGGCGCGGGGATTCAGCACCAGCCGGCCTTGGCCGGCCGCTCGCCGTTACGAAGCATTCTTCGGAGGAGCATCGCATGATCCGGCTTATCGTGGGCGCGGCGATGGCGGCCGTGGTCCTGTTCGCCTGGCAGGTTTATTTCTGGGACTACTCCGGACTGCCCTATCGGTTTATGCGTCCCATGCCCAACGAGGCCGAGGCGGCGCAATCGCTGCGAAATGCCAATCTCTCATCCGGTACGTATGAGATTCCTTTTCGTCCGCCGCAGGCAGCGAGCGGATCGGATGCGCCGGCCGCGGCGGCATACGAACGAGATCGCGCGCGCGGCCCCGTTGTCGAGATTAGTTACCACAAGCAAGGGGTCGATGCGTTTGACGCCCAGCGCT
This sequence comes from Gemmataceae bacterium, assembly GCA_035546275.1. Taxonomy (GTDB): domain Bacteria; phylum Planctomycetota; class Planctomycetia; order Gemmatales; family Gemmataceae; genus UBA4732. The sequence goes on along the minus strand of DATKHW010001019.1, from coordinate 10,653 downwards.
ATGTCGCCGGCTTCTGCCACTTCCTGGCGGCGTCGCTGCTGGCGGGGATTCTGCTGGTCCTGTCGCAGCCGGGCCTTCCACGCTACCTGTTGCGCGTGCTGTTCGTCGCCGCCGCTGGGCTCTTTGCGACCGTGGCGGTCGAATTGCAGGGCCCGATCTGGTTGCATCACCCCTGGCCCGCGCCGCTATGGCAGGGCGGCCAGCAGGTGATCGGCTGGTTGGCGGCGGGGCTGGTGCTGGGAGCGGTTGTGCGGCCGGCGAAGGCGGCGCCGCCCAAAGCGCCGCCGACCTCCGCGCCGGCGAAGGAGCAGACGGCGCCATCCATTATGGAAGTGGCGATCAGTCAGCCCGCAGCGCCGCCGAATCCGTGACGCCGAGGTTTTCGTAGATTCGCCGCGTGGCGTCGGAGCGGTTCAGCGTGTAGAAGTGGATGCCGCGAACCTGGTTATTGAGTAAATCGAGACATTGTTCCGTGGCCCAATGGACGCCGACGCGGCCGACGGCTTCGTCGTCGGCGCAGCGGCCGGTCCCTCGCAGCAGCTTCGCCGGGAACCGCACGCCCAAGGCCAACTCCGCCATCCGAGTCATACCGGAGCGGGAGGTGATCGGCATGATTCCAGCTACAATAGGGACCTTAATTCCCGCCAATTCGCAGCGCTCACGGAAGTCGTAGAAGTCCCGGTTGTCGAAGAACAGCTGCGTGCAAACGTAATCGGCGCCGGCGTCTACTTTTTCCTTGAGATAATCCATCTCCTTCAAGCGGTTCGGCGTGGAAGGATGGCCCTCAGGAAACCCCGCCACGCCGATTCCGAAGCCGCGCGCGTCCGGCGGATTCCGGTGCGATCGAATGAATCGCACGAGACCGGCCGCGTAGCGGAAGGCGTCCATGGAGCGGTCGTAATCCGGCGCCTCGCGCGGCGGGTCGCCGCTCAATGCAAGGATATTGACGATCCCCGAACCCGCATAACGGTCGAGGATGCCGGCCAGCTCATCGCGTGTATGACAAACGCAAGTCAGGTGCGACACGGCCGTCAGGTTCGTTTCGCGGTGGATGCGGCAGACGAGATCGTGGGTCCGTTCGCGCGTGGAGCCGCCGGCGCCATAAGTGACGGAGACGAAGGACGGCTGCAGTTCCTGCAAGCGGGCGATGTTGGCGAACAGTTCTTCGGACGCGGCGTCAGTCTTCGGCGGAAAAAACTCGAAGCTGAACGTGGTCCGGTGCTGGTGGAAAATGTCCTGAATGTGCATGGCATGATTGTGGCGGGCAGATGGGGCTTTGCCAAGTAGAAAAGCAATTTAACGCGGAGAGAAGACAAGAGAATTACAACCCTTTCTTCTCTCCGCGTTCTCCGCGGTGAAACTTTGCTTCCGATTTATTCCACCACGGCGAGGATGTCGTCCTCCGTCATGATGAGCAGTTCTTCCGTGCCGACCGTCACCTCATTGCCGGCGTAGGACGAGAACAGCACCCGATCGCCCTCGCGGACCTGGAAGGCGGCGCGCTGGCCGCTGTCCAAGCGCTTGCCTTCGCCCAGGCTGACCACCTTGCCCTGGCGCGGTTTTTCCTTGGCCGTGTCCGGCAGCAGGATGCCGCCGGCCGTCTTTTCATCGGCCTCCAGACGTTTGACCACGATCTTGTCGTTCAGCGGTACTACCTTCATGCCCGCGGTGCTCCTTCAGGGGTTCCTCTTTGTCCGCCGCCCGGCGCTGGACGCCGTAACAATGCTCCAGCGCCCGGACGACGGTGTACAACACGACGTTTTTGGCGATCGGTTTGGGCAGGACGGTGTAAACATGGGCCTGCAGCGCCTGGCGCATCAGGCTCTGGCTGGAATCGGCCGTCATCAGGATGGCCGGAAGCAAAGCGTTGATCTGCCGGGCCAACTGCAGCGTCTCCAATCCCGTCAGCGTTGGCATGTGCATGTCGAGCAAAACCAGATGCACGCCGACGCCGCGGACGATGTCCAGCGCCTCTTCCCCGGACGACGCCAACAGGGTACGAAAGCCCTCTGGCTCCATGATGTCGCGCAGGGCTTCGCGGCACCGATCGTCGTCGTCGGTAATCAGGATGTGGAAATCCTGACGACCCTTGGGTTCCGTTGTCGTCTTCATTGCCGCGAACCTCGTCTCGCCGTTCCTGGTTCGTGGGCGAAGCGGCTTGCGGCGGAGCCGCGACGAACTCTGGAGCTTTCGTCCGATAAAGTGCAAAGGCCGTACCGCCGACGGCGGCGCGGCGGCGCGACGACCTAAGCCATTGATTCAGTAGAACATGGGCGTCTAGGAAAATCAAGAGAGGCTGGCAAGGCGCCCAGCGACTGCCAGAGCCGGCCGACGCTGCTGCCATTGTGACAGGAGTAGCCATCAGCGGCGCGCTTACCCCCTGCGCCGCTCGCTTGCTGGTTTCACTTCCCCGCCGTCCGCGGTCCGCTCCAAAGCTTGTCCGGGCTGAAGTCGTCGGCGTCGAGCGCGGCCGGCGCGATCAGGCGGTCGTAGTGGTAGTATTCGACCTCTTGATTTCTATCGTCGTAGGTGACGATCAGCATGGGCAGATGCAGATCGGGGTCGAAGAAATACAGGCGTTTGCCGCCGTTGGCCAGTTCCGTCTCGACGCCGGGCGCGATGGCCACTTGGAGAGCGCGGGCCGGCTTGTTGTGAAACTCCGGCCGCGTCTGCATTCCCAGGTCGGTCAGGGCGCCGCGGCTGCGATCACCGCGTTCCTGGGCGTCGAGGTAGGCGCCGAGCCGGTCAATGCAGCTGCCGAGCCCGGCTTCGGTGATCGAGTGCCGGCTGGCGGAGCGAACCAGGGGACTGTTTAGCTCAAATGCCATTTGCATCCCGGCCGGCGTGAACGGCATGTCGCCGGCGGCCAGGCGCGTGTGGATTTTGTTATCGAGTTGGCCCTTGACGTACATGACCTCACGGCCTTGGCCGGACTGGCCGATCCACTTGAGGTGAACGCTCCACGGGTCCTTGCGGAAGGAGAGCATGAGGACTTCTTCGGGCTTGGCCGTGCCGCCGACGACTTCGCGGCGCGTCATGCGGACGATGTAGGAATCGACCCCGGAATACCACGCCGCGGCTTGCTGTTGCAGCTCCCGCAGCGATGCGGTTTTCGGCTCCTGCTTCGTATTGGCCGCCGCCGTATCCGGCGGCACGTCCGCGGAAGCCTGGCGGACGGCGGAAGCCGGGCCGGGGACCGGCGGCAGAACGGGCGGCGGCTCCGACGGGACGAGATTGGGTCGGGGTCCATCGGCCGAGGCCTTCGGCGCGCCCGAGCCGAGCGGGATGGGCGGCACGGGTACCAGCGGAATGTCCGCGCCAGGCGCGACAGCGTTGGCCGGAATGCGCAGGTCAGGCGCCGGCGGCGTAACTGGTTTGGGACGCGCCTGGACGTCCGCCATTTGCGACCGGTAATTGGCGGAACTGGGGCCGCATCCGGCCAGGAGAAGACAGGCGACGACGACTGTCGCGGACCAAGGCGCCTTCATGCCGCGCACCTTTCAGAATCCGTTCCGAGGCGGGACCGTCTCCGGGCCGCCGCCAGGGTCGGCGCGGAGAGACGGCGGAGGTTACCGTAAAGGCGCCGCGAAGGATAGGCGAATTCCATCGGGGCGCGCGCCTCGGGGGCACGGAGGCGGTGCGCAGGCGCCTCGCGACGCAGCGGGAGGCGCTGAGTAAGGGGCGCTGCCCGTTATCTGACTGCGTTCCAATCGTCATCATGGATGCGGCAGTGCATTCCCGTTTCACGAAAGGCCTGTGCCATGAGCCGTTCCCACCTCCTCGCTTCGTTTCTGCTGGCAGCTGTGCCTCTGCCCGCCCTTTCGGCAGGCGACCCGCCGAAGCGCGCTCCGAAGGAGGCGTTGCAGGCCTTCAACGACCTCATCGGGTCCTGGCGAGGCAGCGGCGAGCCGTTCGGAACGCGCGAGGAAAAACAAAAGGGGTTCTGGCAGGAATCCATCGCCTGGCAATGGCAGTTCAAAGGCGACGACGTTTGGCTCAGCGCCGCCTTCGACAAGGGCAAATATTTCAACGCCGCCGAGCTGCGCTACCTGCCCGACGACGACCGCTATCAGCTAACCCTTCACACCGCCGCCAAGGAGGATTGGGTCTTCAAGGGGACGCTGGACGACCGCCGACTGACCGTGGAGCGCACCGATGACAAGACTGGCGAGGCGCAGCGCCTGATCGTCACCCTGCTGCACGCGGACCGATATCTCTACCGCTTCGAGGTGAAGCCGGCCGATCACACGGCGTTTGCGCAGCTGTATCAGGTCGGGGCGACGAAGGAGGGCGGTTCCTTCGCCGTCGTTGACGATGGGCCGATCTGCGTGGTCAGCGGCGGCCACGGGACGATGAGCACCGTATACAAGGGCAAGACCTATTATTTCTGCTGCACCGGCTGCCGCGACGCCTTCAAGGACAATCCGGAGAAATATATCAAGGAATTCGAGGAGCGTCAGGCCAAGGAAAAGCAAGGCGACAAATAGAGGGGGGGCATATTCTGGGCGGCATGATTTGCCCGGTTGCAAAATACGGCCTACAGTTGAACAGCAAACGAGACCGTCAGTCTTGGTGACGGCCATCGGGGGCGGACCAAGGCGTCCGGCCCGGATCACAACGCCTTTCATCCTCGAAAGGGCAAACCCGGCGAAAGCCGGCGACGCAAAGCTATGGGCCGCTGGCGACCGGGCGACCGGGAACGCCGTGGCTGCCAGGCTGCCGAAGGGACGAAACGAGCGACAAAGCCCGTCCGTCCCGCGACTCACGGCGTCAGGAAGCACGCACGCAGTCGTACCCTGATCCGGGGCCTCGCTTAGGCGAGGTACGTCGCGGCCCGCCCCGCTTTTTTTCCGCATCCGTTTTCAGATCGCTCTATGCTGCTCCGGCCGCATCTCGATCCGCCACGATCAGCTCATGCTCCTGCTGAACCCGTCCGGCCGGGATCGATGGATCGCCCGTGCGCAGCCGGGTCAGCATCGCCGTTTTGTCGCTGCCCGTCGCCAGCCACACAATGCTCCGCGAAGGATTCAGCATCGGACACGTCAGCGTCATGCGCCGCCGGCTCAGGTGGACGCCAGTGACCGCCACGTCGGCGTCGATCACGGTCAGAACGGGATCGCCGGGGACAAGAGACGCCGTGTGCCCGTCGGTGCCAAGCCCCAGGTGGGCCAGGTCCACCACCCGGCGGCGAGCCGGCGATCTGCTGGAGCATCCGGGCGTATTGCGCCGCCGCAGCCTCCAGGTCGGCCGCCTCCAGCGGCATTGCGTGGATTTGTTCCGGACGGGGCGGGACATGCGTCAGCAGGCTTTCGTGCAGATGCGTTAGGTTGCGGTCTGGGTGTCCCGCTGGGGCGACGCGTTCGTCCACCTGAACGATCTCCACGTGTTCCCAGGGGACCGTTTCGTCGGCCAGGTCGCGCAGCATCAGCCACGGCGAGCGCCCGCCGCTCACGGCGACCACGAAGCGACCGCGAAGGGCGACGGCGTCGCGCGCCGCGGCCGCCATCACGGCGGCGGCCCGTCGAGCCGCCGCATCCGCGTCGGGGAGTATTTCGATCTGCATGGAGCATCCCCGCTGCATCGGGACAGGCTCATTGCATTTGCAAATCCGCCGGCTTGACGCCCTTCTTGTATTTTCCGAAGCCGAAAGGCGTCGGCTTGTATTCGCCGACCAGTTCGACGTTGGTTCCCTTCGCCGGGATCTGATCCTCCATGCCTAGCGCCCAGAAGCAGGCGTTGACGATCATCCGGCGCGTGCCATCGCGCTCCATGTCGGTGGCCGCCCCCAAGGTCGTTGCAAAGACGCGGCTCGTTTTGCCCGATTCACCCTTGTAGCTGTTGGTCCACGCCACCGGCATCATGGGGTCATTCTTCGTTCCTTCGATCGGCTTGTCGTCCGGCTTCATGTTCTCCAGCACGGCGCCGAGGACGAGCGGCGTGCAGCTGTCGCGCAGCGGCAGATGCACCTCGTACACGTCAGTCGGCCCCCAGATGTCGCGGTCCTTGATGCCGCGCAGGATCGGATGGTCTTCCTGCCCCTTGACCAGCAGGCCGCCCGTGCTCTCCTTGCCGTGCTGGCCCCAGTGGTTGACCCACGTTTCGCCCAGCACTTGTTTGCCGAAGCCGCCCGGGTAGTCCTTGCCGCCATAGTTGGCGCCGTATTTCGTGTAGGTCTTGCCGGCGGGGATGTTGAAGGCGTGCGTCGCCGTGCGCATTCCGACCACCGGCTTGCCGGATTCGACGTAATCGACGATATATTTCATCTGGTCATCCGGCAAGTCGCGATAGCGCGTCTGGATGACCATAAGGTCGGCCGTTTTCAGCGCCTCCAGGCCGGGGATGTTGTGCGTCTCGTTGGGGTTAATCGTCCCGTCCTTGAGGTCGACGGCGAACAGGACGGTGCAGGTGAATCCGTAATGCTGCGACAGAATCTTGGCCAGCTGCGGCAGTCCTTCTTCGGAGCGGTACTCCTCGTCGCCGCTGACAAAGACGATGTTCTTGCCGCTGCCGGGGCCGCCGTCGCCTTTGTAGACGACCCAGGGATTGTCGTCGGCTCTCACCGACGCGCCGGTCGTCAAGATCGCCGCGGCGACGAAGAAAAATGCGGGCACGCGCGCGCGATGCATTTCATCCACAGTTCCGCCGTCCTTTCCAGAGGGGAAAAGCTTCTGATCGGGCGGAGGCTGGGTTTTCCCCGCCTGGTGGCATTATCGTAAATGGAGGATCGAGCGTCCGCGTCAGGCGCATCGGAAGAAACGACGCCGGCCGCAGCGCCTAGGACAAGCGCTTCGGCCGGCGTCCTGCGGACTTTGCGCAGGTTATTTGTTGAACACAAACTCCTTCGTGTTGAGCAGCGCCCAGAGAATGTTCTCATAGGCGACCTTCTTGTTGGCGTTGTTCTTGGCGATGTCGGCCAGCGCCAGGTTGCGCTGTTCCGGCGTGGCCTTGCGGCCCAAGGCCCAAACGAACAGCTCATCCACCTTGTCGGCGTCCGGCCGCGGGTCCTTGACGACCACGTCGGCGCGCCCGCCCTGACGCGCCAGCTTGTTCTGAATCTCGTCGGAGTTCAGAAGGTGCAGCGCCTGGGCCAGGTTCGCCTCGCTCACCCGCTCGCACTCGCAGGCGCTGATCCGCTGCGGCCGGCCGAACACGTCGAGGAAATACGACGGGAACGACTCGTCCGGCAGCATGATCGCCCGCTTGGGAGCGAAGCGGTCGGTCGGCAGCCCGTTGAACGTCGCCGGGCTGTCGGCCACCTGGTTCACCGCGTCGTACAGCACTTCCGCACTCATGCGGCGCGGATAATAGCGAGCGTAATTCTGCTTGTCGTGCTGGTTGAACTCGTTGGGCGTCGAGCTGAGCTGGTACGTCCGGCTCTTGACGATCATCTTGACCAGGTGCTTGAGGCTGTAGTGGTTTTTGACGAAGTCGTCGGCCAGCGCGTCCAGCAGCTGCGGGTTGGACGGCGGGTTGGTCACGCGCATGTCGTCCAGCGGATCGACCAGGCCGCGGTTGAAGAACGTGGCCCAGTAGCGGTTCACCACGGCCCGCGCGAAGAACGGGTTGGTTGGGGCCGTCATCCAGTCGGCCAGTTTCTGCCGCGGGTCGTCGTCGGGGCCGACCGTAATCGGCTGGCCGTCGAGCGGCTTCATTACGGCCGGCTTGCCCGTCCGTTTGTTGATGACCTGGCCGTTCGGGCTGCTGAACACGGCGTCAAGCACCACCGGCTGCTGGACAAACTCGCCGGGCACCGGAATCTTGCGGCGGCCGATGCGGCCGAAGTACGCCGCCAGCCCCCAGTAGTCGTCTTGGCTCCACTTCTCATACGGATGGTGGTGGCACTGGGCGCAAGCCAGCCGCTGGCCGAGGAACACCTGAGACGTGTCGTCCACGAACTGCTGCGGCTCCTGCAATTCCTTGTACCAGACAGTCGGGGGGTTGTTCACCTCGTCGCCGCAGGCGCCGAGAATCTCCCGCGCAAACTCGTCGTAAGGCTTGTCGCTGGCCATCGCGTCCCGAATCCAGTCGTGGAACGCGAAGGTGCCGCGGGCGCGATCCGCCTGGCCGCGCCGCTTGACGCGGAGGATGTCGGCCCACTTGTTGGCGAAGAAATAGCTGTAGTCGTCCGAATCGACGAGCCGGTCAATCAGCTTGTCGCGCTTGGCTGGGTCCTGGTCGGCGAGGAACGCCGTCACCTGAGCCGGCGTCGGCAGCGTGCCGGTCAGATCGATCGAGACTCGACGGATGAACTGCTCATCCGAACACAAATCGGAGGGCACAAGGCCCAGTTCCTTCCATTTGGCCAGCGTGTACTGATCGACTATCGTTTTCTGCTCGAAGGTATACGCGGGAATCGGCACGCCGAGCGGCACCGTTGCGCGGAAGACGGTGACGTGCGACTGATAGCGGACCATGATCGCGGCCTCGCCGCTCATGGTCAAGGTGCGGACCAGGCCGGCGGCATCGACGACCGCGATCTCTTGGTCGTTGCTCTCGTATTGGGCGCGGCGCGTCACGTCCTCGATGGCGCCGTCGCTGTAATGGGCGTAGACGGCGAACTGCTGCTTGTTGTCCCGCGTCATGACTCGGTGGTCGGGGAAAACCGAGACGCTGGCGACAAAGGGATCGGTCGGCTTGCCGAAAGGCAGGCCGGCGGCGATCCAGCGGCGGATGAGGCGGTACTCGTCGGAGCCGACCTCCATGCGCTTGCCGCCGCCGTGGGGCAGCGTTCCCGTCGCCTTGAGCAGAAGCAGGCTGGCGTCCGGAGCGGCCGGGAAGACGCGCCGGCCGCGGGCTTCCTTCACGAGAGCGTTGTAATCCAGTTCGGGGTCGAAACCGAGCAGCGATATCTTGAATCCGTTTTGTCCGCTGGCTTTGCCATGGCAGCCGCCGGAGTTGCAGCCGAGCTTGGTGAAGACCGGTACGATCTGGTTGCCGAAATTAATCGGCAAATTCACGTCGCAGTTGGCGGCCGTGACCGGGATGGTGATCGTTTTGTCGCCGTATGTCGCCTTGATGGTCGTGGCGCCGTTGGCGACCGGCAGGACGCGGCCGGCCGGCGTCACCTTGGCGACCTTTTCGTCGGCGACGGTGTATTGCACGTCGCCGGTGAGGTCCTGGAGCCGGCCGCCGATCAGGCCGGCGGTGACAATGATCTGCTGGGCGTCGTCGGCGTTTTGCAGGGCGATTTTCTCGGGCGAGGCGGTGAACGACTGGACCTCGGCGGGCTTGGGCAGGGGCGCCAGATCTTGCTTGGGACCGCTTTTGTCGGAGTAGATGTCTCCAGCGGCCAGGAATCCGGCAGGCCAGGCGACGGCTGCGACGGCGAGCATCGCAGGCCAGCGAAGGCGCGTCATGAGTTGGTTACCCCCCAAATGTGCGGCGAGAATCGTCAGGCGGGAATACCGGCGGCACTCGCATTGTCACCCGGCGCACCCAAGAAAGCAACCCTTTCCTTCTATTTCCTCCACGGCCGCGGTAGGCCTCTGCGCAAACTCTTGGGCTGCCTAGATTTCGGCGCAGATGGACGAAAAAAAAATCCAATTCATGATTCACGACGCCACCGACGCCGCCGCGCGCGGGCCCATCCGCAGCGGCTCGAAATGAGCCACCGTATCGAAGGGCTGCGACCGTTCTGCGATGGTTTCGCCGATTTGCCGGATGTGTTTTTCCGCCAAAAGGCCGAGCTTCTTCCGCTGGGCCAGCACGAGATAGGGAACCATTTCCGGGTTCAGCTGCATGAGCCGGCAGCAAGTCGCGTCCACCGCGACGAGATCGCAGCCCATTGCGATCACTCCCATCGGCTTCGGCGTACCGTTGAGGGGGCCGTCGCCTTCCATGCCGATGACGCCGTCCACAATGGCCAACTCCGGCGTTCTCGTGCAGGCGATGTCCACGATGCTGTTGTCGATGCCGCGCCAGTGCAGCTCGTTCTTCGGCCAGCCGTAACAAATGCCCGGCAGCGTGCCGAAGAGGTTTTTCAGCGACAGCGTCGCGGCTGCCCAGTGGTGCGTCTTCAGTTTCGGCATCGAAATAAGTATATCGGCGGTCGCGATGGTCTGCGACAGAAACAGATGCTCCAGTTTGGTCAGCCGGCCGGTGTTGACCGTCTTGACCGGTTCGTCGTGATTAAGGTCGACAAAGGGGACCTTGTAATGGCGCAGCACATCGCCCAGGCCGCTAGCGGCGACGAGATGTTCGACGTTGCGCCAGTGGCCGGGCCCCTCCGCGACCAGCACCTCGGCGGCGCTCTCGCGGCGGCACAGCTCAATCGCGGCCGCGACGACGTGGGGGTGGGTGTTGATGACCTTGTCGCGATGGTACTCGACCAGGTTCGGCTTAAGGACGACGCGCTTTCCCTTGAGAGGAACGCGCTCGCGGAACCCCTCGTACTGCCGGCGAACCACGTCGGCGAGGTCGGCATTGTAGTCGGCGGCGAGGGCGCAGTGGACGCGGGCTTCTGGACCGACCGGCCGCAGGTACGTTTCCGCCCGGAGGATCAAGTTCTCGAAGCCGGCGCGGATGCGTTCGCCGAGCGACGGCGGCCGCGGCGGCGCCGGCAGCGTCGGATGCAGCGGCGGCCGCGGCCATTCTAGGCCGGCGAGGCGGAATGCGTTGCAGCTGCGCGCGTTCAAGGCCAGCGCCGTCAGCGCT
>DATKHW010001018.1:0-5833 GCA_035546275.1 Gemmataceae bacterium | reverse complement strand
CAAATCCCGGCGCCTATACCATCTCGCTCAACCTCACCGACTCCGACGGCGACTCGGCTTCCCTCATGGAGACCGCCTATGTGGACAGCGCAACTCAGCAGGGTCCGACCATCACCAACCCCGGCACGCAGTCCAATGTCGAAGGCGATGCCGTCTCTCTCCAGTTGCAATCCACCGGTGGTCCCCTGGTGTTCGGTGCCTATGGACTGCCCCCCGGGCTCGCCATCGATTCCAGCAGCGGCCTGATTTCCGGCACAATCGGTTACACCGACGCCGAAACGCAAGGCGGCAATTACTGGCTCACGGTCAGCGCTTACAATTCGGCCGGCGCTTATACCGACCAGATATTCCAGTGGAATGTCTCGCACACCGCATCGACGCCAGTCCTGCAATGCCCCGACGACCAAACGAACGTCGAGGGCGATGGGGTCTCCTTGCAGCTGACCGCCTCCAATGCGGACGGCGACCCGCTGAGTTATTCCGCCTCGGGGCTGCCGGACGGCCTGACGGTCAACCCGACGACCGGCCTTATCTCCGGCGTCATCGCCGCCGACGCCGGCGGCAACCATGCCGTTACGGTAACCGCCGCCGCCGACACGCTCTCCGACAGCCAATCATTCACCTGGGATGTCTCTCACGTCTTCATCACGCCGCTGCCCGACCAGAGCAACATCGACGGCGACGCCATCGCGGTCCCGGTTTCGGCGTGGACCGAATCCGGTCAGTCGCTCAGCTATGGCGCGACCGGCCTTCCGCCGGGCGTCTCCATCAATTCCACCAGCGGCGTTATCTCCGGGAGCATCGGCGCCACGGATTCCTCGTCCGGCCCCTACGCCGTGACCATCACGGCCTCTGATGCGACTGATTCCGCCAGCACGTCGCTCACCTGGAACGTCTCCCATCTTTCCGTAACCAACCCCGGCGACCAGATTAACGCCGAAGGCGACGCGGTTTCCCTGCAAGTGAACGCTGCCGACAACGCAGCCGATATGCTGCTCTTCAGCGCTGCCGGCCTGCCGAACGGTCTCTCCATCGACCCGAACAGCGGCCTGATTACCGGAATCGCCGCTGCCGGCGACGCCATGAACGGTCCGTACAACGTGACGGTGTCGGCCGCGGGCGGCGGCGGCGCGGACAGCCAATCGTTCACCTGGACGATCACTTACATCACGTTCACCGACCCTGGCCCGCAGATCAACGCGCCCGGCGACGCCGTCAACCTGTCCATCCAGGCCAACGATCCGGGCGGCCATTCGCTGACCTTCTCCGCTACAGGCCTGCCGCCGGGCTTGAGCATTAACTCGAACACCGGCGCCATCACGGGCACGATTTCCTCCACGGCGGGATCGGATACTCCGTATAGCGCGGTCGTGTCCGCTGCCGATGGGACCGAAACGGCGACGCTCCCGATTACCTGGCTCGTGACGAACGGCAATGTTTCGATGACGAACCCCGGCGGCCAAACCAACGCCGAGGGCGCGAACGTGTCCCTCCAATTGAACGCGAACGATCCGGGCGGGCAGCCGCTGACGTGGAGCGCCGTCGGATTGCCGATTGGACTGAACATCGACCCGGACAGCGGCCTTATCTCCGGCAGCGTCGATCCCGCGGCGGCCGAGACGAGCGGCGGCGTCTACCCCGTTACCATCGCAACGGACGACGGCATGGGCAGCAACGGCAGTGTGCGTATCACGTGGACGATCACGGCCGCCAATCAGGCCCCCGTCCTTTACAATCCCGGCGACCAGGTGAATCTGGCCGGCGACGTTGTTTCGCTGCCGCTCAGCGCCTACGACCCCGACGGCGACACGCTCACGTTTTCGGCCGCCGGCTTGCCGTCGGGCCTCAGCATCGACCCGAACAGTGGAATCATCTCCGGCACGATCGGGTCTCCATTGGGCCTGAATTACTACACGACGACCGTAACGGCTTCCGATGGCAGCCTTACCGCTTCGCAGAGCTTCAACTGGTTCATCGTCGGCAGCTACCTCACGATCGACAACCCGGGCGATCAGACCAATTCGGAGGGGGATACGGTCTCTCTGCCGATCGAGGCCGCATTCCCCGGCGGCGTCGGCTCCTTCGTCGCTTCGGGATTGCCGACCGGCCTCAGCATGAACGATTCCACCGGCGTCATCAGCGGGACGATCTCCTACACAGCGGCCGAAGATGCGCCGGGCGGGATGTATAATGCCATCGTGGTCGCCGAAGATTCCTACGGCGACAGCGCTTCCATCCAGTTCGGCTGGACCGTCAACGACGTGACCCGCCCGCCGACGCTGACCAATCCGGGGGCGCAAACGACGGCGGAAGGAAACAGCGTCTCGCTGCAAATCCAGGCGAGCAGCCCCGACGGTGCGAATTTGACGTATTATGCGTCCGGCTTGCCGGCGGGTTTGGGCATCGACCCGGACACCGGCTTGATTTCTGGGACCATCGCCTACGGCGCCGCAGCGAGCGGCGGCGGCCAGTACGCCACCGCCGTAACGGTGCAGGATGACGCGGGCAACGTGGTCAGCGGGCAATTCTCGTGGACCGTGACGCCTGCGACCCCGCCGCCGTGGATCATTACGCCCACGCCGCCCCAACACGTGCTCGGCGACGCCGTCAATTACCAGGTGCAGGCCGGCGCCCCGGATGGGGAAACGCTGACGTATTCTGCCAGTGGACTGCCAGTGGGCCTCGAAATCAATCCGACCTCCGGCCTTATCACCGGCTATCTCACGCAGACAGGCGCGTACAATGTAACGGTAAGCGCCAGCGACAACGGGGGCACGGCTCAGGCAACTTTCGCGTGGAACGTGTCGGCCCAGGGCCCGGAGGTCATTATATCCATAAGCAATCTGATATTGCTCAACGCCGGGCCGGTTCCCGCAACGGTGACGCTCCAGGACGCCAGCCCCGGCCTGCATTACGTGGAGTTGGATTTGCCCGGCGCATCGGCCCAACGCGCCGCCCTGAGCCCGCCCGGCGTTCAGGGCGACAGCGGCAATTCGCCCGAGGTCGGTTTTTGGCTGGCCGACGGCGGCTCGGCGTCGGTTTTGGTGACGCCGCTGCAGTCCAGCCTCGTGCAGCAGGATACGGAACTGGTGGCGTTCGTGGACCCGCCGCCGGGCGTTCAGCCGCTGGCGGCGGGCGACGCGACGTTCACGATTGACAAGCTCACGTTCGCCAGCACGGACAAAACCGGCTTTTTCCACGTCAAGGCGGGAGACACACCCAACGGGATGGCTGATCGCATACCGCCGCGGAAGGTCACGGAGGAAAAATTCAGCCTATCTGTGGCGTTGCAGGGCAACCAGGCGATTGTTCTCGCGATCGAGGGAAACAGCACGGAGAACGGGTCCGCCTCGATCTCGACATCGGACGACCCCAACGCCACGGATAAGCGCGCGCAGTCTTTTAGCTGGGCCAAGCTTGGCGACAAAGACGGGGTGGCCCTCGTTGTGGGATTGGATCCGGATCCCAAAAAAGGGGCGATGCAGACCCAGCCAGGACACGCGGGCAACCTGTATTTGGTCGCTTACGCGGCGGGTAACGCAGCGAATAAGTTGAAGAGCAACGGCTTCAGCGTGGCGGCGATCCCGATTGGCGTGGAAATGGCGCAAGGAAAGAAACTCCAGGGAGACGACACGGCCGATCCAGGCGCTAAGTTCTATGATCCAAGCTGGGGAGCCTGGTATAAAACGGTGGAGTATACCAGCGATTCCGGACTTGTCATCGACCTCGATAAGGTGCAAATCTCGGAACAGGTTCTTCCACAACCCATGGGGACGGGGGCGGCAAAGGCCTACTTTGGGAAGCCAACTACAAGCGGGTACAAGAATGCAATCAAAGATGCGGACGATGTCAATGCCATATATGTTGATGTGCAAAAGGTGGTAAACGGACAGCAGGTCTCGCTCGCGTCTGCACGCCAGCAGGCGCTAGACGCGATTCTGGCCGCAATCAACCAACCAGGGATGGAAGGAGGTGCCGGAAGCCAGAACCTGCTTCAGTTCTTCACGTTCAAGGACATGCGCACCGACGGCCCGAACCCCATGAGCGAGTACGACGTTGCGCATTCCGGCTTCTCAATGGCAGTAAAAATAGAAAAGAAACCGGACGGTACGTGGCACATGTTATTCAACAAGCAACCTCAGGCCAACAACGGGACGACGGAGGGGACGATCCCGGACGGTACGAGGCAATACGACATCGATTTCAAATGAGGGGGGTGGAGTCTCCCTGACGCCCCAATAGCGTTGTAACCGGAGGAAATGGCCGTCATGATTTACTTCGGTTTCTTCCTAGCCGCCGGCGCCGCCTGGTGCGCCGGCGGCGCACCGCCTTCGCAGGGCGACCCGCCGGCAAACGCCGAGTCCAAGCCGAAGGCTGAAGACTACTACAACCGACCGTTCACGGGAGCCGGCGAGCCGCCCGCTAGCCCCGATTTGCAGATGGCTATCGAAGTCCAGGAGGCGCTGGAGGGAGGCCCCCTTGTGCTGAACGTCACCCTGACCAATAAAGGCAAAGCGGCTCGCTGCATCGTTCAGCGTCCTTACGCTTCAGACGTCTCTGTGGATGCTCCCAAGGAGTGGGATTACCATATGAGGATCTACGGCATCCACAGTAACCCCCCGCCGGAGATAACGCTTGAGCCGGGCGAGAAGATCACAGAGACGTTGCGCCTCCACGAACAATTTCGCCGCATTCCATCCGGAAAGGTGCTTCTTCCCGTTTGGTGGCGGGTGACCGAACCCGTATCGGGCAAAGAACAGCGGACGAGCTGGGCCACAAGGAACCTGGAACTGGACATCGCCGCCGCCACGCCGGATCGCGTCGGCACCCTGCTGAAGCGCATGGAGGAGCGGATGCGCGATCCGAACCTCACCTACAGCGACCGCCGCACACTGGCTGACGACCTGGAATTGACCCACCATCCCGAGTTGACCCCGGTGGCATGGGCGATGGTCGAGTCTTACGAAGACTACCCGCGTCCGCTATGGTTCATCGAGGATAGCGGAACCCCGTGCGAAGAAATCGACGGCCGCGTGTTGAAGCTGCTAGAGGACCCGAGGTGGCCCGGCACCTACGACACATTTAGCTATTGGGACCGCCGAAAGACGCCGTTGTCGGGTCGCCAATTTCAGCGGCTTCTAGATACCGGCAGCGTCTGGACACGCGTCTTGACGTACCGCTACTTCCCCCAGCGGTGCGACAAAGAGTGGAAGGCCGCGCTATTCCGGGACCTGCGTATGCAAACGCAGCCCGTGCCCTCGCAGCAATTCGACGGACTGCTGGCGAAGCTGGACAGCGACGATTTCGAGCTGCGCGAGCAAGCCTCCGCCGATCTGACGCGCCTCGGGGAACGGGTTGAAGGGCAGCTGCGTCATGCCCAAGAGACCCAACTGTCAGCGGAAGCCAATCAACGGGTGAAGGCAATTCTGGACAAGTTGCGCGACGCGAAGCAATCGCCGGAATGCATCCGCACCTTGCAATGGCTGGAGTCGTCCTCCACGCCGGAGACCGGGGAAATCCTGGAAGTTCTGGCGGATGGCCAACCGGACGCCTGGCTCACGCAGCAGGCCAAGAAGCAACTGGCCGAATGGCGCAAAGCGCATGATGCGCCGGATAAATGAGCTTGCCGAAATCGCATCTATAGCCGATCCACTTTTTTGTGGCGCGGGCAAGCGGTGCAGCTTCGGCGGACGCGACCGGTGAGCGCCCCTGGGCGTCAGGCCGCCACACCCCTGGCGCGCAGCGTGACGGCCTGACGGTCTGACGCCGGGACGTTGCTCTCCTCTCCCCCCGCTTCGAGGGAAAGGAGCGGCCCGGGCGGCTCCGAAATCGA
>DATKHW010001017.1:0-14163 GCA_035546275.1 Gemmataceae bacterium | reverse complement strand
GCTGCCGCTTTCGCTCAGCGACGGCGCCGGCGTGCCGGTGTCCGTCACGGTAAACGACTGGTTGACGCCGACCGTGAAGGTGGCGTTGTTGGGGCTGGTGATGGCGGGGCCTTGGTCGATCGTCAGCGTGAAGGTCTGCGTATCGCTGGCGACGCTGTTGGAGGCGGTGAAAGTCAGCGTATAGGTCCCGCCGACGCCGGGATTGGGCGTGCCGCTCAAAACGCCGGTGTTGGCGTTGAAGGCGAGTCCGAGGGACGCCAGGGAAACGCTGCCGCTTTCGCTCAGCGACGGCGCCGGCGTGCCCGTGTCCGTCACGGTGAAGGACTGATTGACGCCGACCGTGAAGGTGGCGTTGTTGGGGCTGGTGATGGCGGGGCCTTGGTCGATCGTCAGCGTGAAGGTCTGCGTGGCGCTGGCGATGCTGTTGCTGGCGGTGAAGGTCAGCGTGTACGTGCCGCCGACGCCTGGATTCGGCGTGCCGCTGAGGACGCCGCTTCCGCTGTTGAAGGCGAGTCCGAGGGACGCCAGGGAAACGCTGCCGCTTTCGCTCAGCGACGGCGCCGGCGTGCCGGTGTCGGTCACGGTGAAGGACTGATTGACGCCGACGGTGAACGTGGCGTTGTTAGGGCTGGTAATGGCCGGCGCCTGGTCGATCGTCAGCGTGAAGGTCTGCGTCGTGCTGCTGACGCTGTTGGAGGCGGTAAAGGTCAGCGTGTAGGTCCCGCCCGTGTTGGGGGCCGGCATTCCGCTGAGGACGCCTGTGCTGGCGTTGAAATTCAGGCCCAGCGAAGCCAGAGACACGCTGCCGCTTTCGCTCAACGACGGCGCCGGCGTGCCCGTGTCCGTGACCGTGAACGACTGGTTGACGCCGACCGTGAAAGTAGCGTTATTCGGGCTAGTGATGGCCGGGCCCTGGTCGATCGTCAGCGTGAAGGTCTGCACCGCGTTGGGCGCTATGCCGTTGCTGGCGGTGAAGGTAAGCGTGTAGGTCCCGCCGTCGCCCGTGATCGGCGTGCCGCCGAGGGTGGCCGTGCCACTGCCGGCGGTGAACTGAAGGCTGTTTGGAAACGCACCCGATTCGGTGAGGGTCGTGGCGGTCGGGAAGTCGTGACCGGTCAGGACCGTAAATGTGGAGGCGGTCCCGACGGTGAATGTGGCGCTGGTCGGGCTGGTGATCGTCGGCGCCTCGTCCACCGTCAGCGTGAAGGTCTGGGTTGCATTGGGCGAAACGCCGTTGCTGGCGGTGATCGTCAGCGTGTAAACCCCGCCGGTTGTGGCGTTGGCGCTGCCGGCGATCGTCGCCTTGCCCGTGCCCAGGTTCGTGAATGTCAGCCCGCCCGGCAGCGCCGGGCTTTCCGACAGGGCGGGAGTCGGCGCACCCGTGCTGGTGATTGTAAACGTGCTGTTCGTCCCAACGGTGAACGTGGCGCTCGACCCGCTGGTGATCTGGGGCGGGGCGTTCACCGTAATGGAAACGATCAGCGTTTGATTGTCGATCGTGGCGGAGACGTTGCCGCTGGAACCGCTCGCCGTCAGGGTGGAGGTCGCCTGGGCGGCGATGGTCGTCGTGGAGCTGGGACTGACGGATCCAACCACCCCCCCGGAGAAGGCAACGGGCGTGCCGTTGGGCACACTGAAGCCGGTCGCGTTGTTGCTATCCTTGTCAATAGCCGCCGTCAGCGTGGACGTGCCGTTGGGGCTGAGGGTCGTCGGCGAGGCCGAGAACGTCATCACGAGGAAAGGGCTGGTGCTGCCGCTTGGCAGCGATCCGAAAAGAGCCGCCGCCGGCGTATTAGTCCCCCACCAGTTGTCCGTGGCCGTGAAGGTATTCCCCGAGTTCTTATCCACGGCCGAGCCGCCGGTCGAGCTGGTGTTGCCGACGATCCGGCTGTCGCTCATCGTGATCGTGCCGCTGGCGTCGAAGACGCCGCCGGCCTTGCCGGCGGAGGCGGCGCCGTTGTTCGTGATGATGGAGTCGGTGATGGTCAGCGTCACGCTGCCGGAGTTGACGCCGCCGCCGTTGCCGGATTGCGCCGTGTTGCCGTCGATCAGCGTGCCCTTGTCGATCTGGTCGCTGACGCCGCCGGTGTCGATGCCGCCGCCGTCGGCCTTGGACGTGTTGCTTTGGATAGTGTCGCCGCGGAAAATCGTGTTGGGTGAGCCGGAAAAGCCGCTGAAATAGCCGCCGCCCTGGCCGCCCGCGTCGTTGACCTGGTTGCCGATGATCGTCGTGTTGGTGATCGTGACCGTCCCGGTCGCCGGAATGCTGCCGCCGACGAAGATGCCGCCGCCGTTGAGAACGTCCCCCGAGTTCGAGTTGGCCGTGTTGTTGGTGAACTGGCAATTGGTGATGTTCACCGTACCGCCGTCAAACAGGGCGATGCCGCCGCCGTCGCCGTCCGCGGTGGAGTTGTGATCGACGATCACGTCGTTCATCGTGAGCGAGCCGCCGCCGGTCGCAGTGCCGGCGTCGAAGTCGAAGGCGCCGCCCTCGCCGCTGTTGGAGCTGAACGCGGCAGTGTTCTTGCCGTAGCGCAGGGTCACGCCGGATAGGCTCACGGCGAACCCGTTGGGGTCGGACGAGGCCCCGTTGGTATTGTCGTAGGGGTTGAACGAGAAGATCTTGTCGATGCCATTGGTCGCGCTAGTGCCGGCCTGGATGATGGTGCTGCCGCTGCCGGCGCCCTGGATCGTGAGGGCGGCGGTGACGTCCAGGTCGCCGACGGCCGGGTTGGGCGTGGTGGTGGAGTCGTCGCCGGCGATGGTGAGGGTGTAGGTTCCCGCCGGCAGGGTGATGGTGCTGCCCGAATCGCTGTCGGCGGCGATGACGGCGCCCCGGAGGGTCGCCATCTTGTATGGATCGGCCATCGTCCCCGTCCCGCCATGGGTCGAGGAGTCGGTGGAGTCCGCGAAGCCCGTGACGGTGTAAAAGTGGGCCGGCGCCAGCCGGTCCTCCAGGAACTCCAGGCGCGGCACGAACCGCTTGGGAGGCCGTTTTGCCCCGCGCATCCGGTTGCGGCGAATCCCAAACGACCTCTTCAGCCATCCAAGCCAGTTGTAGGGGAGCACGGCGAACCTCGGGGAGGGAGTGCAGCGGGAGCAGGCCTGTCACCAGTGCGAGCGCGATCACACAGCCAGGGGTCAGGGAATGTTCCCAGCCGGCAGCGTCACCGGTCGAACCGTCCATGGGGTCAGGTGGGAAGAAACGACCGGCAAGCCCGTTCCGTTGGGGCGGCGCCGGCGTCTCGTGTATGGCAAAGATTCCCTGAACGCGCCAATGTTACAGACCGCTTCGCCCGGAAGCAAGGAAAAGGTCGGAGAAAAGGAAAAGAAAGCGCAGCCCCTCCAGGCCGCACGATCGTCCCAATATCCGGGCGGATTCCTCGGCGTCCCGTCGCCGGCGCCTCAGTTGCGATTCGGCTAGACGCCCCGGAGCGAGATTATGAAATTCACGGTTGAGGAAGGGCGACAGGTTGTTATGCGGCTGGCCGGCGCCGTTGGACTCGATGGCCGCTGCGTGTATCGGTTCAGGACCCACCGGCGCCGGGCGTCCGCTTCATGAGATAGTAAAAGTCCGTTTCGCCGATCTGCACGAAGCCAAGCCGCTGATAGAGCCGCAGGGCAGGGTTGAAGCGTTCGACGTGAATGCGGACGGGCTTCGCCGCTCGGTCGGCCTCGGCCAGCAGGTCGCGCAGCAGCGTCCCGCCCAGGCCGGCGCCGCGCCGCTCCGGCAGCAGCGCGATGTCCAGGATGCAAATCTCTTTCTCGCCCCGATCCACGTAGAGCCGGCCGACCGGCTCGCCGTCGAGCAGCACGACGGAGTAGGCGGCGTCGGGGAACTGCGCCTGGTAATAGCGGTGCTGGAGGTCGAACTGCATCCGCAGAAAGGCCATCTTCTGCGCATCGTCCCAAGCGAGCGGCGCCAATTCCTCGGCGCGCGTGCCGGCGTAGACCCGGCGCAGGAACTCCTCGTCGTCGGGGCGGATGGGACGCAGCGTGAGGGACGGGTTCATCGGCGTCAGCCCGTCGGCCTCTAGTTGCGCGATGGGTAGACGCCCTGCAGCGCGATGATGAAGTTGACGACGAGGTACGGGGACATGTTGTTGTGCGGCTGACCGCCGCCCGCCGGGCGGACGGCCGCGGAGTTCATCGTCGATCCCGCAGCGGCGGCGTAGACGGTGGGCCGGCCGCGGCCGCCGGCTGTAGCCGCCCAGACGCTGTTCGTGGGCGACGACTGGGTTCCCGCGGCGCCGTCGCACCCCGGCGTGTGGCTGTGACTCGGCATTTGCGTCGTCTGCAGCGTGACAGTCTCCTCGCCGCCGTTTTCGCCGATGACGTACTGCGATAGGCCCGGGCCCTGCCCCTGGTGGATGGGCGCCCTGCCCTGGAGGTTAGGCAGCGCGAAGTTGCTCGTGCCGTTGCCGCCGTAATACGTTCCGATGAGCGAGAACAGCGCCGTGTTCTGGCTGATGGGCAGGATCTGGCCGTTGCAGAGCGCGTAGTTCCGCGGAGCGAAGTTGCCCGCGAACAACTTGATCTCGGCGAGAAACGGCTCGGCCATGCGAAAGCTCCTTCGTCTCAGTTCCGGCTGGGAAAGATGCCGACGAGGGCGATGATGAAATTGATGACGAGATAAGGCTGCAAATTGTTATGTGCCTGACTGCCGCCGGTGGGGCCCACGGCTGGACCCTCCAACGTCGTGTCCGCTGCCGCGTTGCTGTAGGGGAACACGGTGCCGGACGCCAAGCCGCCCCAGAAGTTGCCCCCGGGCGAAGCAGCGCCCGCGGTGGCCGCGGCCTGGGCGGTGTGCGTGTGCTGAGGCATTTCCTGAGCCGCCAGTGTATGGTTCGCCTCGCCGCCGGTTTGGCCGAGGTTGAAGCTGGGACCGCCGTGAATCGGCGTGCTGCCCTGAAGGTTGGGCAGGGCGAAGTTGGTCGTGCCGTTGCCGCCGTAAGTCGTGCCGAGCAGGGAGAACAGCGCCTGGTTCTGGTTGATCGCCAGCAGCTGGCCGTTGCACAACGCGTTGCCCCGCGGGGGGAAATTAAACCCTACCATGCGGATCTCGCCGACAAAGGGTTGTGACATCGGGTGCGTCTCCTCTGGGCCGGGCCGGGCACGCGGTCAATTCCGCGACGGAAAGATGCCTTGGAGGGCGATGATGAAACTGACGGCGAGGTACGGCATCACGTTGTCGTGCGGCTGGCTGCCGCCGGTCGTCGCCAGCGCGCCGGGGTTCATCGCATTGGGCGGGGGATTGCTGGTAGAAAACTGGTTCAAGCTGGAGGCCGCCCAGACGTTGCCCGCGGGCGCCAGCTGATTGCCGGTCTCCGTGACCGCGGTGGCCTGGTGCGTGTGCGCCGGCAGCTGCTGCGTCGTCAGCGTCACCGTCTCCGTGCCGGCGCTTTGGCCGATGACGAAATTGCCTCCCTGGTGCATCGGCATCCGGCCTCGCAGGTCGGGCAGGTTGAAGGTATTGACGCCGTCGCCGCCGTAGGTCGTGCCGAGGAGAGTGAAGAGGGCGTCGTTCTGGCTGATCGCCAGAGACTGGCCGTTGCATAACGCCCAGCCTTGCGGCGCGAAGTTGCCTGCAAACATCTTAATCTGACCAAGGAATGGCGTACTCATCTGCGTCCCCTGTTCCCTCACCCGGCGAGGCGCACCCTAGTTGAACACCGCCTCATACCGCACGCCGGCCGCATCGCGGCCGATGGGCACAATGAAGATTTCCAACCGGCCGAGGCGCTCGTGTTCCATCGCGTAGATGCGCTGCGGCAAGAGCGGCGCGGCCGGCCCCCGGAACAGCAGCGAGAACGGCCGGCCGCGCGGGTCGGACGCGCCGCGCATCATCGTCACCTCGACCAACTCCAGCTCCAGAGCGCTGCCCGGCTCCTCTTCGAGACGGAATTTCGTCCCGCGGTGTACCTCGAAGACGGTCCTCGTCGGCAGCTCGACCATTCGTCCCGCCCCCGGCCGTTAGCCAAAAACCACCTCGTACCGCCGGTTCTGCTTCTTCTTGTCCAGGCCGAGGTTGACGACGAACACGCCGGCCAACGAACCCAGGTTCTTATTCGTAAGGCTGTAGTCGTCCTGGGGCAGCGCCGAGCCGGCTGGCCCACGGAACAGCAGCGAGAACGGCGTGCGCGACGCCTTGGGGCGCGTGAATTTGGGGTACGGCGTCACGTCCGCCAGTTCGACGGAGACGGTGGTCTTGCCGTCGGGCGTCGCGATCTGGAACGTCTCTCCGACGCGCGGGGCGAACGTCTTGTCGGTCAGCGTCTTCAAGTCCGGCGGGGCGGCGGCGCCGAAGGTTTCGCCGCACAGGAGGGCCGCGCCGCCCAGGCCGGCGCCGGCGACCGCCGTCAGGAACCGCCGCCGGGGGATGTTCACGTTTTCGTCCACCTGTCTCTCCGTGGTCGTGCGCTGGGGCGAACCCCGCAATGGCGCGACGGCGTCGGCCGAATAACCTTTCCAGATTCTCTGGATTGACGCATCCACGGTCAAGCAAAAAATGATGGAAAAAGCGGGACGCCGCTGGCCCGCCTCCTTCCGCCGTCCTAGAAAGCCACCGACGGCGCGCTCGCCGCTATTCACGCCATTGCCGCATCCGGTAGGTCTCATGCCCCCCTTCGCCAAGCTGCCGCTGGCGTTCGACCCCGCCCGCCTCGCCGCGGACCTGGGCCGCGTCGCGCCCGAGGAGTGGCAGCCCCACTACAACCGCGACGACCACGAGGGAGAATGGGCCGGCGTCGCTCTCCGCTCCGCCGGCGGCGCGACCGGCGCCCTGTACGCGGCCCCGCCGAGCGACGCCCCGTTCGCCGACACGCCGCTGCTCGGCCGCTGCCCCTATTTCCGCGAGGTTTTGTCCCACTTCCAGTGCCCGCTGCGGTCGGTGCGGCTGCTGCGGCTGCGGCCCGGAGCGCGCATCCGCGAGCACCGCGATCCCGCGCTTTCCCCGGACGACGGCGAGGTCCGTCTTCACGTTCCCGTCACGACCAACCTGGCCGTGGAGTTCGTCGTCAATGGCGAGAAGCTCCGTTTGGCGCCCGGCGAGGTCTGGTACGTCAACTTCAGCCTGCCGCACCGCGTCGCCAACCGCGGCGCGACCGACCGCGTCCACCTGGTGATCGACTGCGTCGTCAACGACTGGCTGCGCCAGCGCCTGCCCGACCCGGCGTGCGATCCGCCGGCCGCGCCGCCTCCCGACCTGCCGCGGTCGCCGGAGAACCTGGAGCGGTTCCGGCGCCTGGTGGAAGAGGACGCGGCGCTGGCGGAGGAATTATGGGACATTGGCGATCGCCAGCTCTTCCTTGAACGCGTCGTGCGCCTGGGCGAGGCGCGGGGCCTGGGCTTCACCGCCGCCCACGTCGAGGAAGCCCTGCGAACCGCCCGCCGCGCCTGGCTGGAGCGGGGGATTCAATGAGCGCCGCTCCGCTGACCGACTGGGTCCCCATCCGCCTCTACTGGATCGAGTCCGGTCCGATGGTGGACTGGTGTCGGCTGGGCGACCGCCGCTTCCGCGAGCCCTTCTTCGAGCAGACGATCGAAGCGTGCCTGCGCCTGCCCTTCAATCAGCTGTTCCGCAGGCAAACGCCCATCCAAACGCTGCTGGATTGGCACGCCCGGCAGCCCGGCGTGGCGCCGACCGGCTTCATTTTCCACATGTCGCGGTGCGGTTCGACGCTGGTTTCGCAAATGCTGGCGGCCTTGCCGGAGAACATCGTCCTGTCCGAGGCCGGCCCCATCAACCAGGCGCTGCGTGCGCATGGGCGCGATCCGCGCGTGATCGACGACGACCGCCGCGCCTGGCTCACGGCGATGATCGGCGCCCTGGCCCAGCGGCGGCGCGGCGACGAACGCCGCCTGTTCATCAAGTTCGACAGCTGGCACATCCTGGAGCTGTCGCTGATCCGTCAGGCGTTTCCCGACGTGCCGTGGGTTTTTCTGTACCGCAATCCGGTGGAGGTGCTGGTTTCCCAGATTCGCCATCGCGGCGCGCAAATGGTGCCGACGATGCTCGAACCCGCGGCCGCCGGCGTGGACCTTGCCGCGGCCCTGGCGATGAAACCGGAGGAGTATTGCGCCCGCTTCCTGGCCAACCTGTGCCAGGCGGCGCTGCAACATCACGCACAGAGCGGGATGCTGGTCGAGTACCGCGACCTGCCGGACGCGGTCTGCACGTCCATCGCGGAGTTTTTTCATCTGCCTCTCTCCGCCGTCCAGATTCAGCAAATGCGGGAGGCGGCGCGCTTCAATGCCAAGACGCCGCAGCTGTTTTTTGAGGACGACACGGTCGAGAAAAACCGGGCGGCCACGGACTTGATCCGGGAAATGACGCAGCGCTGGCTGCAACCGCTTTATGACCGTTTGGAGCAGGCGCGACAGTTGTCACTCGCATCGGCAACGCGGTAGGATAATCGGGTCCCGTTCTGCCGCCCGGAGCGATCCGCATGACGAAGCACCCTCCCTCCCGCGGCCTGCGACGCCGCGCCGTCGTCTTGCTGATCGTCCTCGTCATGCTGACGCTGTTCGCCGTGGCCGGCCTCACCTTCGTCCTCTACGCCGAATCGGCTTCTGAGTCGGCCCGCTTCAACCGCGACGCGGAGAGCCTTGCAACCGCCGGCCCCGACGTTCCGCCCGGCGTGCTGCTCGACTATTTCCTCAACCAGCTCCTTTACGACACGACGGACGACGGCGTCGGCGCCTATTCCGCCCTGCGGGGCCACAGCTTGTTGCGCGGCATGTACGGCCTGGACTACGACTTCGACCCCAATGGCGTCGCGGTGCTGGGAAACAACAGCGTCCCCTACAACGGGACCGGCCGGCTGCATCTGCCCAGCGTGTTCGCCGCAGACGCCGCGGCGCCGGCCGCGGCGCAAGACGATTACAACCTCGTCAACTACACCTATTTCCCCGCCGACGGTTTTCTCCGCGACCCCGAGCGGCCAGGCGTCCGCAGCGATCTGTCGGCGCCGCGAAAGCCCTTTTGGGGAGCGTTTAACGCGCCTTATACCTACCCCGACCTCAACAACATGTTCCTGGCCGCCGTCAAGGCCGATGGGACGGTGCTGCTGCCGTCGTTTCACCGCCCGTGGGCCGGCTTCGGACCGCTCGACCCGGCCAATCCGAACTGGACCGATGCGACCACGCCCTGGCTGAAATACATGGTCCTTCGGCCGCGCCCCGCCGACAATCCGCCCATTAACGGCCGGCCCGGTTTTCCCCTTCCAGCGGACCCCGGCGGCGACGTCAAAAACCTGCTCGACGCGCCCGGCGGCAACGACAGCATCTGGCTCGACCTGAATTTCCCGGTGATGACTGCGGCCGACGGCCGCAAGTTCAAAGTGCTTTTCGCACCGCTCATTGTCGATTTAGATGGCCGGGTCAATGTGAATTTCCACGGCGACATGCGTGGGGCAGCCGGAGCGCACGCCTCCAACCAGGGCTATGGGCCGTGGGAGGTCGGCCTGAACCGCGTGCTGAACGCCGACCCGGCCGAATGGCAGAACCTGCTGCACGGCGTCCGCGATCCAGCGTCGCTGCCCGGCTCGGCGGTCTTCGGCCCTCGGCCGCATTTCTATTCGCGCGTGGATTTCGACGGCTGCCAGGCGAACGGCGCCCCGTCGCCGCCGTTGCAGCTTCCGGCGGCGGGCGACGGCTTTCCGCTGTTCCCCGCCGGCTATGACGACGCCGACGCCCAAGAACGGGCGCACCACCCCTCGCTGTCGCCGGGCGGCCAGCTGGCCCTGTCCGACCTGGCGGGCTTGCTGCGCCCCGGCGCATCGCCGACCACATCGGGCCTGTTCGCGCTCTGCCCGACGAATTTCTCCGACCCGCGCATCCGCCGGCTGGTGACGACGCAGAGCTATGATCCGGACTGGCCCGGCTTCGCGCCGTGGGCGGCCGGCGGCCTGCCGTCCAGCCACGTATTTCGCGATCCGCGCTATCCCAATAGCCCGGAGCGCCTGGATGGCGGCGGGCCGAAGCCGTTTCCTAACGGTCCCGGCGGCGAGTTCACGCCGGAGGGGCGAGCCGCGGAAGCCGCGCTGGGCCGCGTCGATCTGAACCGGCCCTTGCCGGACTATCCGCCGCCGAGCGCCAACGGCCAAATCGCCGACATGTCCGGCTTCACGGCCGCGCAATCGGCCCGTCAGGAATTGGCCCGCGACCTGTTCGTGCGCTTCATCGCCGCGACCGGCGCCTACGACCCGGCCGCCGTGACGTCGCCGAGCGCCTCCGAGGTCCGCACCCTGCGCTGGCTGGCCCAACTCGCCGTCAACATGGTCGATTTCATCGACGACGACGATTACAGCACGCCGTTCAACTGGGGCCGGGCCGTCGGCTCGCCGGCCTTCGCCGCTCAGTACGGCGATCAGTGGGTGTTCGGCACGGAGCTGCCGCGCGTGGTCCTCAATGAGGCCTATGCGGAGTGCGTTAATCTGCCAAACGAGACGGGTCCCGACGATCAGGCGACGCACTACCAGGTCAACGTCTGGGTGGAGCTGCACAATCCCTTCCGCCGCGATCCGACGCTGCACAATGGAGGCGACGCCCGGCTGGACGGCGGCTATCAGCTGGTCCTGACGCAGCCGAACAAGCGACTTCTCGGGACCGGCGACGCGGCCAATGCGCTCGGCGATCCGGACAATACGGGCGCCGCCCAGGCTTATGATCCAAACCAGGTTTACAGCGCCTTTTCGACCGTCAATCCCGCCGCCCTGCCGGTCGGCGGTTATGCGGTTCTCGGCCCTCCGGAACCGGCGCCGGGCGCGGCGTCCTGGGAGCCGGGCGGGGCGTTCCCGGCCGCGCGTTTGGCCGGCATGACCTATCAAACGCCGGTCGCCCCCGGTCAGGCCGCGCCGCCGCCGGCGCCGACCGTGCTGCTGCGCCGCCTCGCCTGCCCCGGCTTGCCCTATCAGCCCGACCCGGCCGTTCCGCTGTACAACCCGTACATCACCGTGGACTATCTGGAAAATGTCCATCTCAATAATGCGCTGTCCAACACCGGCGCCGGCTATTTGAGCGATCCGCCGCCCGCGGCGAGCCGCTATTCCGTCGGCCGACTGCAACCTTACGACGGCGCCGCGGTCCGGACGCTCGCTCAGTCGCCGGCCTCCGCGCAGCCGAATCAGGCGCAGCAGACGTTCGGCGGCCCCAACCGCACTGCGGCTTTCCCCACGCCGCCGCCCGCCGACTGGCTCGTCCATCTCGACCGCGCGCCGATCAGCCCCATGGAGATGCTCCATGTCTCCTGCTGCAAGCCGCACCAGCTGACGCACCTGTTCAAGGACGGCTCAGGCGACGACTACCAATCGTTCAACCAGTCGCCCTACTGGCTCCTGCGCGACGCCTCTTCGCCGCTTTATCGAATCTTCGAGGCGATGGAAACGCACAGCCGCGTCGCCGGCGTCGCCCCCGGCGACCGCGTCCCTGGCCGGATCAATATCAACACTATTTGGGACCCGGAAACGTTCTCCGCCCTTTGCGACGCCCAGCCTTCCAACTATTTCGACGACGCCGACGTCGGCCGCGTCTATGGGTGGATGACGGCGAGCCGTACGCCGGCCGGCGCGCCGGGGCCGGGCGACCGGCCCTTCAAGGCGCTGGGCGCTCCGTTCTTTCAGCAAACCGGCGCCGCATACGCCGACGGCAACGGCCTGGAGGACACGATCCTGCGATCCAATCCAAACAACCCGCTCTTCGACGCGACGGCCCGGCCGATTCGCCTATTTGAGATCGTCAAACAGCCGCTGCAAAACGGCGTGATCCAGGACCATCCGTATCAGCGCTATGAGCTGCTCGACAAGGTTTACAACCAGGCGACGACGCGGAGCAACGTGTTTGCGGTGTGGCTCACCGTCGGCTTTTTCGAGGTGAACGACGACGCCAGCCGGCCGGTCAAGCTCGGCGCGGAGATCGCCGGACCCAACGGCCGGCCCGTGCGTCATCGCCTTTTTGCGATCTTGGATCGATCCGATTTGCCGCGCATCTTTCCCATCGCGTCTCAGCCGCCCATCGCCGCCTCGACTCCCGTCGCCGCGGCCGGCTCGGCGACGATCGCGCCCACGGCGATGGGCGGCGCCGGCGTCGGCTGTCGCTGGGCGATTCGGCCGGGGATGGTCTTGCAGGTTGCGGGTCTCGACGCGAATGGCGCCGTCGCCGGGGATCAGGTGGTTGTGACGGCGACGACGGCCGTGACGTTCACGGCCTTATTTCACCGGGCCTTTCCGCAAGGCCTCTCGTCGATCAGCGGCCGCGGCAATCCAGGACCGGGCATGTCGGTCGGCGATCCGAACCATGACCGGGCCCTTACGCCCTACGCCGATCCGCCTTAGCAGACGGACGCCGCAGCGGCGGCCGGCAGCCTTTCCAGCCACGCCCGCACGCCTTCCACCACCCCTTCCGGCGTGGACGTGCCGGCCGTCACGCCGACTACGTCGCAGCCGTCGAACCATTGCGGCCGCAGCTCCGAGGCGTTGGCGACCAGATGCGCCGCCCGGCCCAGGCTGCGGGCCAATTCCACCAGCTTGCGGCTGTTGTTGCTGTCGGGGCCGCCGACCACGATCACCACGTCCGTCTCCGCGGCCAGATCGCGCAGCGCCTGCTGGCGGTCCTTGGTCGGCTGACATACCGTGTCGATGAAGCGCACGTCCGCGTCCCGGAATCGCGCTCGCAACGCTTCCACCAATTCCATGACGCGCTCCAGTGGCTGCGTCGTCTGCGCCACGATCCCCAACCGGGCCGTCGGATCGCGCCGCAGCCGCTCATCCAGCTGAGAAAGATCGCTTTCGTCCGTGACGACCGTGCAGTCGTCCAGATCGCCGACGAGGCCGCGCACTTCGATGTGCTTCGCCTGGCCGATAACGATCGGATGCCGCCCCTCGGCGACGAGCCTGCGCAGGGCCAGGTGCGCCCGCGTCACCAGCGGGCAGGTGGCGTCGTGGACCTGCAGCCCCTGCTGGCGCAACTCGAGCTTGACGCGATCGGACGTGCCGTGGGCGGTCAGCAGCACCGCCGGCGTCCGCACCGCGCCGCCCAGCGGCACGCGCACAGCGCCGGCCGCGTCCATCCGCGCCACCACGTCCGGGTTGTGGACGAGGTCGCCGAGGATGGTCAGCGGCCCTTCGCGCGTCAGTCCGAGGGCCAGGTCCACCGCGTCGCGGACCCCGAAGCACATGCCGTAATGTTCGGCCATGCGGACTTGCATCTCTGCACTCCTCTTTCCGGTGAACCGTTCTTCCCTGCATTCCAATAACGCGTCCATCTTGTCAGCCCGCAGCGCAAGCAAGGGATTTCTCAAGCCGGCGCCTGGCCGCGCCCCTCGCGCACGATCGCCTCCAACCGATCGAGGTAGCTGGTGAACGCCTTCCGGCCCAGGCGCGTCAGCCGGCAGCTCGTCTGCGGCCGGCGGCCGACGAACTGCTTGTCGATGGCGACGTAACCTTTTTCCTCCAATTTCTGGAGGTGAACGCTGAGATTGCCGTCGGTCATTTCCAGGGCGTCGCGCAGCTCGGTAAAGGTGAGTCGCTCGACGGGCGCCAACGCCGAGACGATGGCCAACCGGCCGCGCTCGTGCAGCACGGGGTCGAGTTCTTCGACGAGTCGCTTGAAGGCGTTCACGCCGTGCGGCTCCCCGGTTCGGTTTCGGAGCGGTGCAGGCGCAGATAAGCCTCGCGCCGCTCCTGAATCAGCAGATAGACGCCCAGGAGGACGTGCCCCAGGCCGAACACCAGCCCCATCATCGGCACGGCCCACTCCGGCCCCAGCCACAACGTCAGGGCGCCCAGCCCCAGGAACGCCGCCCCCAACCACGGGATCGATCGCGGGGCGTAGGCCGACGTGGCCAGCGCGCCCTGACCGTAGCAAAGCATCCAGACGCCCGGCAGCCACAGGTGCTTGCCCTGGTCCACGAAATAGCCGGTCAGGGCCAGGGCCGCAAACAGCGACGGCGCCAGCGCCAGCAGCACCGCCCGCGCCTGCCGCGACCAGATGCGGTCGCCGCGCTCCCGGCCGCGCATCGCCGTGCCCATCAAAGTTGCCAAAAGCGATCCGAGAAAGACGAGACCCCAGACGACGCCGAAGTGGACCGGGTTGTGGACGTCGAGCCAGCCGAAGACGAACGGCAGCGCTCCGAAGCCGGCGAGACAGCCGGCGGCCAGCCCGGCG
>DATKHW010001016.1:0-5035 GCA_035546275.1 Gemmataceae bacterium | reverse complement strand
CAGGTGCCGATCCGCCGGATGCGCTCGATTTTTCCCCTGCTCAGCGGTACGCGTAAGCTGCTGGATCGTCTCGTCGCGCTCTTGGCTTCTGTTGAGCCGGAAGCGTCGCCCGGTTATGAGGCCTGGGGCCTGGCGCGGATCGCCAGAACCGTCGAGGTACTGAAGCGTTGGGTAGCACCCAAGTCCCGGGTCCTGGACCTCGGGAGCGGGGCCCACTTTTCCTATCTCGTCAGCGCGTCCTTGCCCGACATCGAATGGTGCCCCACGGACGTCACTGACGACTCGGTCATCTTCACCAACTGGGAAACAGGCCAACCGGTCTATGCCTACCGGCCGATAAAGCTGTTGCTGGATGAAGGGCGAGTCCACTTGCCCCAAGAAGGCAAGCTGGATGTCGTGACGCTCTTCGAGGTGATCGAGCACCTGCCCTGGAATCCGTGCGCATTGCTGGGCAGCATCAATGAAAGCCTTGTGGACGGGGGCCTTTGCATAATCAGCACGCCCAATTTGTCTTGCAGGGCGGCCGTGCTGCGACTTCTGCGCGGCGGATCTCCGCACCAGACGCCCCTCCTCGGGAACAACCTCTGGTATCACAAAAAGGAGTTTACGCCATGGGAACTCAAGCAGGCACTGGGGTGGGCCGGCCTCACGATCGAATCCTTGGGCACGAGTGACGTGTGTCTTTCTGATCTAACGGGATGGCGGGGTGCCATCCACGAGTTGTCCTGGCTGACGGCCGCGTCTCTTACGCTCTCGGCGATAGAGATCAGGAACCGGCTCCTTTACTCCGGATCGACCATGTTCGTCGTCGCTCGGAAAGCGCGGCACTGTGACTGGACGAAACCGCAAATCAGCCTGTAGGCTCCGCAGGAAATAGCCTGTGGCCGCAAGAACCAGTGTCGCTTTGGTCAACTACAACGGCCTCGCCGATACCCTGCGCTGCCTACGCTCTCTCGAGGCCGCCGGCGGGCCCGACACCGTCATCGTAGACAATGCCTCCGCCGAGGACCCGTCCGCGACGCTGCGGCGCGATTTTCCCTGGTGCGAGGTCATCCGCAACCCCGTCAACGGCGGCTGGGCCGGCGGCAACAACGTCGGCATTCGATATGCCCTCGCACGCGGCGCGGATTCGGTCATTTTACTGAACAACGATACAGTAGTTGCGCCCGATTTCGTAGCGAAGTTGGCCGCCGCCGATTCAGCCTACGGCATCGTCGGACCGGTCATTCGCTTCATGGATCCGCCGCACGAAGTGCAAACCGATGGCTGCATCTTCAACGGTGCGGACCGACCAGGCTTCTTCCAACGCCGGGCGGTGGAGCTGGTCGTGCGGCCTATGCCGACGGTGACGGATGTGGACATCGTCAACGGCTGCTGCATGATGGTCCGCGCCGACGTCTTCCGCCGCATCGGCCTCATCGATGAGCGCTTCTTCCTGATCCACGAGGAGTCCGACTTCTGCCTCCGCGCCCGTCGCGTTGGTATCCGCTGCGGCGTCCTCGGCGCAGCCCTTGTCTGGCACAAGGGGTCCAGTTCCTTCCGACGCAATGGGGCGCGCTGGCAGCGCTATTACGACGCTCGCAACCTCGCTCTGCTTCTCTCCAAGCACGCGGCCGCTCACCGACGCGGTCGAGGCGTCTTTCGCTCCTACTGGGAATATCTCAAATACGCTTATTACCGCTACGCTCTGGAGCGCGAGGCCGGGCACGGCGACGCGGCCGACGCCGTCGTCGAAGGCGTGCATGACGCCCTGACGCGGCGCTTCGGCCCCCACCGCGTTGGTTCCCGGCCGGCCTTCCACCTGCTTCGCGGCGTCTTCGAATCGTGGCGGACGCTGCGAACACGCTCCAAGCGCTCATCTGATCCAGCCCGCCTCCCGAGACCCCTGGCCCATGCGACTGCTGTTCGTTAAGGAAGCCCTCGCCTGGCCGCGCTCCAGCGGCCACGACGTGCATTGCTTCCACATGATGCGAGCGCTGGGCGCGCTGGGACACGAAGTGTCCCTGGCGACAGTCAAGCCGATCCCCGAGCAGGCGATTGCGGGCCTGCCGTTGCAGGATTGTCACTGCATCGGCGAAGCGACGGACGACGCCGATGTGCCGCCGCTGCCACTGAGCCGCTTGCAGGAGCGCTTCCGTTCCTACTGGGGCATCGACCCCGCCCGCATTCGGGCAGTCGCCTCCGCGGCACGGGCCGGCGAAGCTGATGCCGTGGTCGTCGTAGGACTAAACGTGCTGCCGTACCTGGGTGCGGTAAGCGGCGCGCTCCGTGTCTGGTACGCGGCTGACGAATGGGCCTGGCATCACCTGTCTCAAGTGCGAGTCCTCCGGCCTTCCACCTGGGGCAACATCAAGGAGGCCGCCGTCAAGGGGCTGTACGAGCGGGCCTACGCCTCGATGCTGGATCGCGTCTGGGTGGTCACGGACGAGGATGGTCGGGCCATGCGGCGAGTGGCCGGCGTCGGCGGCGTGGACGTGCTGCCCAACGGCGTGGATACGGATCACTTCGCGCCGCGGTCCTGTTCCCAGACGCCGAATTCTTGCGTCTTCTGGGGCCGGCTCGACTTTGGACCGAACCTTCAGGGCCTCGAATGGTTCTGCCGCCGTGTCTGGCCGCGCGTCCGGCGAGCTTTTCCGGGGGCGCGGTTCACGATCTACGGGTTTCAGCCGACGCCGGAAGCGCAAAACCTGGGCAATCTGGACGGCGTGAAGGTCGTTCCCAATCTGCCCGATCTGCGTGATGAGATTGCGACACATCAGGTTGTGGTGCTGCCGTTCGTAAGCGGCGGCGGCATCAAGAACAAGCTGCTAGAAGCGGCCGCGATGGGCAAGGCCGTCGTCTGCACGGGCCGTGCTTACGGCGGCCTGCGCGGACAGGCGGAGGCGCCGTTCCGTCGGGCGGAGAGGCTGTCCCAGTGGGTGCGAGAGCTGACGTCGCTGTGGGCCGACGCTGACCAGCGCGGTCGGCTTGGCGACGCGGCCCGCCTTTGGGTTACGGAGCGTCACACCTGGGATGCGGCCGCGCGAACGGCGGCGGCGGGGTTGGAAGCGATGCTGGGGGCGAGGCAGCCGGCGTGAAACAACTGATCTTCATGATTGTGGTGACGCTGATCGGCGTCGGCGGGTCGCTGGCGGTCACCCCGTTCTACGGCGTGGCTGTCTACTACTTCTTTGCGGTGCTGCGCCCGCAGTTCATCTGGAAATGGTCCCTGCCGGAGGGCGTAAATTGGTCGCTGTACGTGGCGCTCGCCGCCATGCTCGGCGCCATACTCAATGTCCGATCCCGGAAAACTCGGCCGACACCCGAGGGCGGCCGTCGGCTGTCGGCCGGCCATTGGCTGGTGCTGGGGTTCGGGGCGTGGATCGCGGTGACCTTTGTCACGGCCCGCGACCATGAAGTCGCATACCCCTATTTCATCGAATACTTGAAACTGTTCATCATGTTCTGGGTCGCCGCGACCGTCATCCGATCCGTCCGGCAAGTTTGGGTGCTGTATTTGCTCACCGCGGCAACGCTGGGATACATCGCTTACGAGGTCAACTATATCTACTTTTTCCAGGGCCGCTACACTTATATCTACCGCCTGGGTTACGGCGGGTTGGACAACAACGGCGCCGGCTTGATGCTGGCGATGGGCATCCCGCTCTGCTATTTCGCATGGGAAGGAATTGGGCGCTGGTTCCGCTGGGCCTTCCTGGTGCTGATTCCGCTGCTGCTTCACGCGGTGCTGATGTCCTATTCGCGCGGCGCCATGGTGTCGCTCCTGGCCGGGGTGCCGTTCTATCTCCTTCGCAGCCGGCGCAAGTTCCAGCTGCTGCTGGTTCTGGCCGGCGTCGTCGCGATCGTCCCCGTACTAGCGGGAAAGGAGATTCGGGAGCGTTTTTTCAGCATTCAAAGCAATGACGTCGACGCCAGTGCGAACGCACGCCGTTCCAGTTGGGCCGCGGCCTGGGAAATTACGAAGGCGAATCCCGTTTTCGGCGTCGGCATCCGGAATTCCAACCTCATTTCCTACGAGTACGGCGCCGACATGGAAGGCCGAACCATCCACTCGCAGTACCTGCAGACGTCGGCGGACAGCGGCCTGATCGCCCTCGGTCTGTATCTCGCCGCGCTGACGGCCGTCTGGTTCAGCACACGCCGTGCGCGGTTGCTGGCGGCGAAGCGCATCGACACGGAGGGACGGGAAGCCCACGCCGCGGCGTGCGGCGTCGAAGGCGCGATGATCGTCTTCTGCGTCGGGGCGTCGTTCCTTTCCCTGGAGAACTTCGAGCTGCCGTATCTGATGCTCCTGCTGGGCGCACAGCTTCCGCTAGTGCTGCGGCCCGCGCCTGGCCCGGTGGAGAGCGCCGAAACAGAACTGGCCGCCCACGCCGATCCTGCTTTTCATGCGCGGGGTTGGACAGGGGCGGAGCTTAATTGAACAACCTGCTTTCGCGGTATTCCTTAATGGAATTGGATCAAGCCTTTGTCCGCAGCCGCTGATCTCCGAACGCCTGCCGATTCCCAATCGCGTTCCCGCACGCACCGG
This sequence comes from Gemmataceae bacterium, assembly GCA_035546275.1. GTDB lineage: Bacteria > Planctomycetota > Planctomycetia > Gemmatales > Gemmataceae > UBA4732. Next base: position 504 of record DATKHW010001016.1, on the reverse strand, counting down.
ACGAAGACGCGCGTCGGTTTCGTCCTCCATGCCATGCAGGTCGCCGGGGCCGAAGTGCTCGTCGCGGAAACGATCCGCCGATTGTCGGGGCGCGTCACCCCGGTGATCTTCTGTCTGGACGCTGTTGGCGCGATCGGCGAACGCTTGCGGGCCGAAGGCGTCGAGGTCGTCTGTCTTGGCCGCCGACCCGGACGTGACTGGCGCGTCGCCTGGCGCCTGGCCCGGCTGCTCCGCGGCCATGCCGTCGAAGTGATCCATGCCCACCAGTACACGCCGTTTTTCTACGCGGCCCTGGCGAAATTGTTGTGTCGTCGGCCGCCTCGCCTGATTTTCACCGAACACGGCAGGCACTATCCCGATATCGTTTCGCGCCTGCGGCGCACCGTGAACCGCCTTGTGCTGCACCGCCTGGCGGACGCTGTCAACGCCTGCTGCGCCTTCAGCGCCGCAAGTCTAGACCGTGTGGAGGGGTTTCCCGCGCGGCGCATCGAGGTGATCGAGAAC
>DATKHW010001015.1:0-2722 GCA_035546275.1 Gemmataceae bacterium | reverse complement strand
CGAGGCCCGCAACGCGGTGCTCACCACTGTCGTCGCCGATGTGGCCCGCGCCTATTTCGACATGCTGGCGCTGCGTCTGCGGCTCGAAGTGGCGCGCAACAACCTGCGCATCCAGCAACAGAGCCTGGAATTGGCCGAAGGTCTGTTCACGCAGGGAATCACCAACGAGCTGGATGTCGCGATCGCGCGGCGCGAGCTGGCGACCACGCAATCGACGATCGCGCCATTTCAAGCGGCGCTGGCGCAGGCGCAGCGGCGGCTGACCGTGCTGTTGGGGCGGACGCCCCAGAGGCTCTATGGTGAATTGCAACTGCCCAGGGCGCTGCCCGATCCGCCGGCCCGGGTGCGGCCCGGTCTTCCGGTTGACCTGCTACGCCGCCGCCCCGACATTCGCGAGGCCGAGCGGCAGCTCGCCGCCTCGACAGCGCGAATCGGCGTGGCGACGGCCGACCTGTTCCCGCGGGTCGCGCTGACCGGCGCCTACGGGTTCCAGGGCCAGGGTCTGGGCCGCACCCCCGATAGCGCGAAGATGATCTGGTCGCTCGGTCCGACTGCCTATTGGCCGCTGCTGGATTTCGGAACGCTCGATTCCATCGTCGAGGTCCAGGACCTGCGCACGCAGGAGCTTTTGTACAACTATCGCCGCAGCATTCTGCTGGCCGTCGAGGAGGTGGACAATGCCATCAGCAACTACAACGCCCAGCGCGACAGCCTGGATCAGCTCAACAGCGCGATCATCGCCAGTCAACGCGCCGTGACGCTGGCCACCGAACAATACCGGACAGGGCTGACGCCTTACCTTGACGTGGTTGACGCCCAGCGTCAGCTCTATGCTCTTCAGGACGAGCAGGCCGTCGCCCAGGAAAGCGTCATCGTGCAGTATGTGGCGCTCTACAAAGCATTGGGCGGCGGGTGGGAGCCGTTCCAGAGCGTTCCGCCGATCCGAAACCCGCGCCCCGCGGTCATAGCGGCCGGAGCGGCGGCGCTCCAGCCAAACCCATCCACCAACCACTGACGAAAATCCCGCCGCGTTTCAACAGGTTATCCACTGTCCTCCATATTATTTCCTTGCGACCAAGAGCCGAAGGTGGAGGTTGGTCTTGGCGATTATTGTTGATATAGTTGACACTTACATCCATTGAGCCGCCCCCGCCGGCCGGCACCAGACTCATCTTAACGAAGCCTTTACCAATAGCTCATTGATCGCTCACGGCTTCCTTAACAATTCGACCGGTCGAACGGGTCCATTTCATTTTGCCCCTTTTAGGGAAGGAGCGATTGTGAACCACCGTGTAAGGCCGCTACAAGCGGCTGCGTTCTGTGCCCTCGTCAGCGCTGGCGTCGGCGCCGTCCGGGCAGACCAGCCTACCACCCAGCCATCTGACATCTCCGGCGAGATTCAGGCGCTGCGGGCGCGCATCGATCAGCTCGAAAAGCAGCAGAAGGACCAGGATCTCAAGATCAAGCAGGAAGCGCAAAAACAGCAGGAGGACGTCACAACCCGGAGCGTGCTGAACGACGCCGACAGGCGGAGCCGGCTCTTTGATGCGGAAGACATCACGGCCGGATACAAGGACCATCGCTTCTACATCTCGGGCGATGACGGCAATTTCGTCTGGCGGCCCTGGCTGCACATCCAGTTCCGCGAGGTCACGCTCGACCGCCAGGACTTCAAAACGAAGACTGACGACGAAATCGACAACGGCTTCGAGATGCGCCGCACCCGCTTCGGGTTCGACGGGAATCTATTCACACCTGACTTCACCTATTTCGTGAACTGGGCGACGGTCCGTGCCAGCGGCACCAGCAACGTCACCAATTCCGCCGGCGCCAAGATCGGCACCGTCAGCAACAACCTGGGCGGCGTTCCCCTGCTGGAAGAATCCTGGGCCAAGTACAACTTCCACGACACGCCGTTCTATTTAAAGGCCGGCCAGATCAAGGACCCGCTGCTGCACGACCAGATCGTCAGTTCACGCTACCAGCACGGCATCGAACGGTCGTTGACCGCCGACATTTTCGCCAACGGCGACGCATTCACGGAAGCCGCGACTTTCATTTACGATCCCAAAACCTGGGTACGCACCGAGGCCGGCGTGAACCACGGCCTGCGCTCGGCCAACACCAACTTCTTCGATTTCCCGACGCAAAATTCGTTCAACTACGGCGTCGCCGGGCGAGCCGAATTCAAGCTGTTCGGCCGCTGGCAGGACTATGCCGAGGTCGGCGGCATCGAGATCAAGGACCCGCTGCTGGTGTTCGGCGTGGGCGTCGACTACTCGGAACGTGGACACGCCGGTCAGACCGTCGCCGTCGCCGACGCGCAGTACGCCATGCCCAACGGCATCAACTTTTACGGCGCCGTTGTAGACCGGTACACGAACCACAATTTCGGCATCGCCACGCAATCTCCCACCGGCGCCAGCATTGCCGCGCCGACCGCCGCCGTCGCCAACCATGCCACCAATGAGTATTCGGTCGTGGGAGAAGCGGGATATGTGTTCAACAATTTCATCGAGCCGTACGGCCGCGTCGAGTACATGCACCTGATGGGGACCGCCGCCGGCAGCAATAACTGGATTCAGATTTACACGGCCGGCGTCAACTTCTTCTTCCAGGGCAACCGCCTCAAGGTCACCCCGCAGATCATCTATCTGCCCCGAGGCATCCCGATCGACGACGGACCGAACGATATCTACACCAGCGCCCCCGGCCGGGGCGA
>DATKHW010001014.1:0-5231 GCA_035546275.1 Gemmataceae bacterium | reverse complement strand
GCAGTTGGCCATGTATTTGGCCGCGCTCGATTTGCTTAGCGAGTTCAAGGCCGATTGCCTCGGCTGGCAATATCAGCTCGGACTGCTGCCGGTGCTGCCGCCCAGCGACTTTTGCGAGGGCTTATTGAACTCCACGTGCCGGCCGGAATCGAACGGCGACCTGATAATCACCAGCACCGAGGCCGATCAGGGCAATCTGCTCCCCATGGAGTTGATGAAGCGGTTGCTCAAAGCAAAAGGACTGCACCAGGCGGTGATGTTCCACGATGTGCGCTGGGGCGGCGAACACGAAGGCCGATGGCTGTGGGTGCTGCTCAATTCCGGCAGCTGCGGCGCTTACGCCTTCAATCACGATCCAGATACGCTGAAAGGCGTGCATAGTTACCGCCAGCCGGCGGGCTATTTTCCCATCGCCGGCGGCACGTTCGCCGGCGAGAGCTTGCCGGGCAAGATGACCTGGGCCCGGGCCTACATCAAGGACGACGTGCTGTGGATGGACGTGGGGCGGGGCGAGGTCGTCGCGCTGCCGGCCAAGGTGCGCGACGCCTGGTGGGAGGGGACGACGCGGCAATGGCCGTTCATGGCGGCGGACCTGTTCTGCTCGAAGGAAACGGTCATGGCCCACTATATGAGCAACCATATCGCCGTTGCTTACGGAGATGTTTTCGGCGAAATGGTCGCGGCCAGTCAGGCGCTGGGGTTTCAGGTGCGAATCCTGGCGAAGTGAGGGCGGCGCTCGGCAAATCCGTCTTCCAAGAAAGCAGGCCCAACGGTATGAGTCCGGCCTCTGTCGGATGGACCGAGAGCGATCATCCAACTGCTTCCACGCCGGTCATGAGGGCGAATACGTGCGCAGACGCGGCCCGGCTGGAATCGCGCTCGCCGTTTTGCTGACGTTTGTGCTGTCGACGCCCCGCGGCCAAGGGCAGACCGTGCCGCCTTCGGACGCGCCAGGCCCGGCGCCGCTCCTGGACGCACCGGCGGCCGAAGGGACGACCGTCCGCGACACGCCCGTGTGGGGACTGGCGGGGTTGCGGCTGTACGGGCTCGGGGAACAGGTGGCGCCAAACGGCTTGGAATTCACGCCGCTTTTCAGCATCGACCTCAATTTCAACTTCTGGCTCTGGCGCTCGGAAAGAGTGTACCTGTACGCCGACGACACATTTTGGGCGCAGCGCGCCGCCCCCGGCGTGACCAACCCCACCCAGGGTCCGTTCGATTTCAGCAAGCGCGAATTCGACTTCACCGGCGGCGCGGCCTGGAATTACAGCGGCCCATGGGAACTCCGCGGCTTCGCCTATTCCTTCAATAACCTGAATCGCGGCGAATCGACTACGGCGCCAAGCGGCTACGCGGACGGCATCGGGCTGGAAAACCGGTATTACCTTAGCGACGTCTACGCCAATCTAGGGACCGATGCATTCGATGCGGCCCGCGCCCCATTCTTGAGCGTTGGTTATTACCCCTCGAAAACCATGGTGGACGGTCGGGGCCTGGAATTCAAGCCAGGCCCGTTCGTGCGCGCGGACCTTCAATACGACCTGCTGGGCGATCGCTGCTATCTCTACGGCGACGGCGAGTTCCTCGGCACGCGATCGTTTACGCCCAAGCTGTTGCAGTTCGACGCTGGCGTCGCCTTTCGGCCGTGGGACCTGTCGCCGCGCCTGGAATTCCGCATCGGGACCCAAGGCTGCTACGATTTGCGCTACAACGATCTGGAAAGGACGCTGTACGGCGCGGTGCGCATCGTCTATTGACCATCCGCATTACGGACTCAACCTTTCCTCAATACCTCTAATGTGACCTTGTCCGCGATGAAGGTCCGCTCGCCGGCCGTGGAGAAGCGGATCTTCACCTTGCGCAAGGGCCCGCTGCCGCTCACCTCCGTGATCCGGCCCTGTCCGTAAGTGCCATGCCGCACCAGCATCCCCTCGGTATATTTGCTTCCCGAACCATCGCCGACTGACGTCGGCGTCGGCGCCGACCGCGGACGGATGCCGGCGTCGGTCCAGCCCTGCGCCGCCGCCGCGCCGCCGCCGCGCCAGAATTCCATGGCCGCCTGCGTGCCGCCGGCCCCGGCCGACACGTCGATCGTCTCCACTCCCTCTTTCGGCAGTTCTTCCAGAAACATGCTCGGCACGGCGTACAGCGTGCTGCCGCGGAACTCGCGCATTCGGGCGTGACAAAGATACAACTCCTCCTTGGCCCGCGTCATCCCCACGAAGGCCAGGCGTCGTTCTTCCTCCACCTCGTCATTGCGGCCGACGCTTCGCTCATGCGGCAAGATGCCCTGCTCCATCGCCGTCATGAACACCACGGGAAACTCCAGGCCCTTGGCCGAGTGCATCGTCATCACCGACACGGCGTCCTGCTTTTCATTCCAGGAATCCACGTCGCTTGCCAGCGTTATGTTCTCCAAAAAGTCGCCGATGGTCCGACCCGCGTCTTCCGCGGCGAACTGCTTCGCCGCCGTGATGAGTTCCTCGATGTTGGCCAGCCGGTCTTGGTCGTCGGGATCGGTGCTGTCCAGCAGCATCCGCCGGTAGCCGCTCTTGTCCAATACCTCGCGGATCACTTCGTCCGGCGGCGCGTCATTCGCCTTCTCCAACTCGCTCATCAGCAGGGCGAAATCGCGCAGGCCGGCCGCCGCCTTGCCCTTGATAGCTGGGACCTTGGCGACCTCGCGCGCCGCCGACAGCAGGCTCATCTCGCGCGGCTCGGCGTAAGTGCGAAGGTGCTCGAGCGACGCCTTGCCGACGCCGCGGACCGGTTCGTTCACCGCCCGCAAGAATGACAGGTCGTCGCGCGGATTGAGCATGAGCCGCAGATAGGCCAGAACGTCCTTGTTTTCCTTGCGCTCAAAGAACGCCAGGCCCTTGACGATTTGAAACGGCACGCGCTGCTTGACAAAGGCTGTTTCCAGGCCGCGCGACAGGGCGTTGATGCGCAGGAAGACGGCGAAGTCGCGGTAAGAGCGCTGGCCGGATTCCACGGCCTGGCGGATGCGCTTGGCGATGCCCTCGGCCTCGTCCATGCCGTTCTCGAAAGTCAGCACCGTGACGGGCCGACCGTCGGGGTTTTCGGTGAGCAGGTCTTTCGCCTTGCGCTGCTTGTTGTGGGCGATGACGGCGGCGGCCGCCCGCAGAATTGCCTTGGTGCTGCGGTAATTCAGCGCCAGCGTCAGCACGCGGGCGTCCGGGAAATCGCGCTCGAAATCGAGGATGTTACGGATGTCTGACCCCCGGAACTTGTAAATCGATTGGTCCGGGTCGCCCACGACGCACAGGTTCGGCTCGTCGATGGACAGGGCGCGGGCGATGGCATATTGCGCGTGGTTCGTATCTTGATACTCGTCAATAAGCACGTAGCGGAAACGAGCGTCGAGTTCGGCCCGCAGCTCGGCATTGCTGCGCAGCGCCAGCGCCGGCAGGTAGAGCAGGTCGTCGAAATCCATCGCATTGGCGTCGCGCAGCCGCTTCTCATAGGTGGGATAAACGCGGGCCACGGTCTGGCCGTAGAAGTCGTCGGCGGTCTGGGCGTAGCGGTCGGGGCTAAGCAGCTGGTTCTTGGCCTTGCTGATCGCGGCGCCGATCGAGTCGGGCGTAAAGCGGTTGTTGTCGAGTCCAGCGTCCTCCAGCGCGATTTTCAAAAGCCGGCTGCGATCCGCCATATCGTATATGGTGAAATTGCGGTCGAGGTTGAGGCGGTCGGCGTATTGGCGCAGCAGGCGGGCGCCGAGGCTGTGGAAGGTGCTGACCCAGACGCGGCAGCCCGGGACGAGGTCCTCGATGCGCTGGCGCATCTCGCCGGCCGCCTTGTTGGTGAAGGTAATGGCGAGGATGTTGCCTGCGCGGACGCCATGCTGGAGCAGATGTGCGACGCGGCGGGTAATGACGCGCGTTTTGCCGGAGCCGGCCGCGGCCAGGATGAGCAGCGGTCCGTTGGTATGGGTGACGGCCTCGCGCTGAGCCTCGGTGAGATCATCGAGCAAATCGCGCGCGGCCATCGGCGGCTCCTTGGCGGTGGGGACATCGGCTGCAATTGTAGCGGTCGCCTGGCGTTTTGCTAAGATCAGCAGGGGAGGAGGCGTGGGGCGAGGCGGTCATGGACATTCTGGGAATCGGCGCCGACATTGTGGAATGCCTGCGCATTGGTCGCATGATCGAGCAGCACGGCGAGCTGTTTTTGACCCGCATTTTCACCGAGCGCGAAATCCGCTATTGCCAGGAGCGAAAGCGGTCGGTGGAGCACTTTGCTGGACGGTGGGCGGCCAAGGAGGCCGTCTTCAAGGCGCTGGGCATCGGCTGGCGGCGCGGGCTGACGTTCACCGACGTGGAGGTCCGCAACGAGGCCGGCGGCAAGCCGCAAGTGCTTCTTTGCGGCGCGGCGAAGGATGCAGCTCAGACGCAGCGCGTCGGGGACATTTTGGTGTCCATCGCGCATTGCCGGGCCTATGCGACGGCATACGCTCTGGCGATGCGGAGCTGACGACCAGGGACTGCTATGGCGGCGGTGGATTCAGGTCCGGGCCGCCGGCAGGCGCCGGCTGAGCCTTTGATCGCGGCGGCGCCGGCGGAATGTTCGGCGCCAGGGGCGGCTCCTGGCTCTGGACGGGCGGGGGATCCTTGGGTCGGGCGGTCGGGATGTCGTCCTTCTTCGGGGCCGGTTCTTTCCAGCCGCTCCAGCGATATTGCAAGAGCGCCGTGCGAGCCTGCAAGCGGACCCGCATCGACGTATCCTTGGCCAGCGATTCCTCCAACGCCTCGCCCACCGGATCGGAAACGGGCCGGATTTTGCCGAGACTTTGGGCGGCCTCCGCGCGCACGCCGGGCTTCTTGTCGTTGAGCAAGGCGTCGATCAGGGCAGGCGTGATCTCTGGAAACTGGGCCGCGTCGTAGTCGCGCAACTCCGCTGCCGCGGCCATGCGCTTGTCTTCGTCGCCGTCGGAGCCGATGATTTTAATCAGTTCGGGCACGCGGTCGGCTGGGTTCGGTTTATCAGGCTTCTTGTTGTTGAAGAAGACGCCGGCGGCAGCGGCCGCAGCAAGGACGGGCGTCAGCAGCAGGACCAGGGCAACCCGATGCTTCATGGATTCCATTCCCCCGATCATGCGGTGAGGACGCCTCGCCTGGAAGACGAGGCAAGCTGGGCCGTCACTATCAGAATCGACGCGGCGGCGCGAGAAAGATGGGGGAAAACGGGATGGCAGGGGAAGCGACGGCGTCTTTTTC
>DATKHW010001013.1:0-9870 GCA_035546275.1 Gemmataceae bacterium | reverse complement strand
TGACGCTTGCCGCCATTCCGGGGACCATGAATGCAATCCCTCTCTTCCTGCGGAGGCCCCATGCAAGCGTTGCAGCGTATCATCAGAAGTATGCCGCTCGACGAGCTGTGGGATGACAGCGGCGTCGTGGCGGCACGATGGATCAAGGACCTCGCCGCCGCCGAGATCCGAGAACTGCTGAATGGCGGCGCCATCCGCTGGGTAGTCGCTGATATCGGCAAGAAACCAAAGTGGATTCCGGAGTTGGACGGTTTCACCTTCTGGAAGGAAGAGGTAAAGCCGCGCCTGGTCGACGGGGAATACCAAGCGCGGCTGCAAGATTTTCCCGGCGAGTACTGCTACACGGCCTCGGAATGGCGGGATGCACGCGGCCGGCCTGTCGTCCTGCTGTACCGTCATCACTGATGTGCGCAGCGTGCAACAGGACCGCCATTCCAGGCCGGCATCACCCAATCAGCACCGTCGGACACCCCACCACAATCACGCCGCCGTGCGAAGTCGGATCGCCGAGCCGGGCCGCTGGCTGGTTCTTGATCATCACCGTGAAGCTGCCCACCAGAATCGCATCCGGCGGCCCCACGCAGACCGCCATGTCGCCGACCCGCGCCGCCGGCATTCCGCCGATCAGCACCGTCAGCCCGCCCGGCGGCAGGATCGGCCCGCCGACGTGCGGAACCGGCCCCGTCGCCATCGGGCAGGTGTGCATGTCCGTGATTCGTGCGGCCGGCATTCCCATGACTGTCTCCCTTGCTTGCGCTGCGGGCTGGTTGGTCACCCGATCATGATGATCGCGCCCGACTGTTGCAGCATCGCGTCAGCCTTGATCTCCGTCATCAGCCCTTTCACTGACGTTTGCACCTGGCCCTCGACCGACACCATCAAGCCCTTGATCGTCACGCCGCTCTGGTCGATGACGACGCTGCTCTGGCCGCATTTCAGCGTGATCGACTGCATCGCCTCCGTCGAGCTGGCGCCAAGGTTCAGCTTCGTCGTCTGGTTGCCCATCTTCAGCGTCAGCGCGTCGTTGCCCATGTCGATCTCCACCGAGCGATTGCCCTGCTTGATCGCGTGGGAGTCGTTCCCCATGTCCACCGTCACGGTGCGGTTTCCCTGCTTGACCTCGTGCGTGTCGTTGCCGGTGTCCACGGTTACGCTGCGATTGCCTTGTTTCACGTCGTGCAGATCGTCGCCCGTGCTGACCGTCACGGTCCGGTTGCCCTTTTCGATCGTGACTTTCTCGTCGCCTTCCTTGACGGTTTCGGTGCGGTTATTTTTGATCTGAATCGTCTGGTCATGCTGGACCTGGAGGTCGTCGTCGTTCTCCACGACGCGATGGAAATCCTTCTGGGCGTGGAAAACGATATCTTCCGACCCCTTTTTATCCTCGAAACACAGCTCGTTGAAGTCGTCGGCGCCGCCGCCCTTGGAGCTGCGCGTCTTGACGCCGCTCTGCGTCATGTTCGCGGGCAGGTCATACGGCGGCGTTTGCACGGCGTTGTAAACGCGGCCCGTGATGAGCGGCCGGTCGGGATCGCCCTCCAGGAAATCGACGACGACCTCCTGGCCGATGCGCGGGTGGAAGACGATGCCCCAGTTCTTGCCGGCCCAGTTCTGGGCGACGCGCACCCAGCACGAATCGTTCTCGTCTTTCTTGCCGAGGCGGTCCCAGAAGAAATGGACCTTCACCCGGCCGTATTTGTCCACATAGATTTCCTCGCCGGACGGGCCGACCACCACGGCGGTTTGCGGCCCCTGCACGATTGGCCGAGGCGTCTCACGGGTCGGCCGAAAGACGGTGGACGCCGGCATGGCGGTGAATGTATTGCCGTAGTGCGAGTCGCCGACGCCCGCGATGCTGGAATCGACGGCCTCGTGGCGGACGCCGGTGAGGACGTAATCCTGGTTCTCGGCGTCCGTGGGATGGCCGTCCAGCGTGAACTTGCCGCCGGGCGTGAAGCCGACCAGGTCGCCGGCGCCGGACGCCGTGTCATAGGCGGCTTCCTCCTCTTCCATGCGCACCGCAATGACCTTGTCGCCGGCGTCCTTCTTGAGATATTGGCCGGGATAGTCGAAGATCTCATAATTCGGCGCGTCGGGCAGATCGACGACTGTCTTCGTGGAAGAAAGCAGGTTGGCGGCCGGCGTCTCGAAGTTGTAATCGGTGTACGCCCACTTGCCGGAGCGGAAGGCGTATTGCCGCTCCCAGCCGTGGACGTGATTCTTGGCCGGCGTTCCTTCGGCGTACAGAACGGGGCCGCGGCCGGTTTGGAAATAGGCGGACTTGCTGTCGGCCAAGACCAGGGTGTGTTTGCTCTGTTCGTGACGGAAAAAGTAGAAGATGCCCTCCTGTTCCAGCAGCCGCGATACGAACGCGAAGGCCGTCTCGCGGTACTGGACGCAGTATTCCCGCGGCGAATACGACCGCTGCAGCTGGAGCTGGTAGTCGGAGAAGCCGAGGCCGTCGAAGATCGCCTTGACGATGTCGGGCGTGCTCTTGTTTTGGAAGATGCGGCAGTCGGCCGTGCGCGTCAGGAACCACAGCCACGGCACAACCTCGGCCCGGTAGGAGCGCAGGCCGCGGAACTTGACCGGACCGGCTCGGAACCGGGCGACGGTCCCATGGAAGGGCCGGCGCGCGTCGGCGCCGGAGACGACCTGATGGACGCCCCAGCCGATCGGCTTGCCGACGATGTCCTTTGGGTTGATGGAATCCTTCTCGGATAGGAATTCAAGCTCATAGCGGAAAAGTTGGGAGAAGCGCTCCTCGCCGGCGAAGGCTGTGAGGAGGAGCACGTCGGCGCCTAGCGGCGTCGTCGCAGAGAGGAGGCGCTGGGTTTGCGTGTAAGTGCTCATGTGCGATCAAGGGAAATGGGTTGGATGGGAGTCGCAGCTTCCACGCCGTCATTCCCGCGGCGCTTGCGCTTCTGGGCCGTAGTCCACCCACGTCCGCACTTGCCGGCCGTCGATCCACGAGAAGCGCAATTTCGAGTGCGGGCGTTTATTGGCCCAATCGCCCTGCGCGGGGTCGCAGGTTTCTTTCCGACCGCGTCGGCCGGCGGAAACCTCGGCCACGATCCGCACGGGGTAGACTCGCGCCTGAACCTCCACGGCAATCCCATGCACGTCCTTCAAGCGTCGATGGAGGTGGGACGCGAAGCTGTTGGGGATTTCGCTGACGTAGGCCCCTTCCGCCGCACCGACGTCGCGACCCGCCTCGTCCGCGACGATGCTGATCGTCTTGACCGCAGGCAGGCCGGACGCCGCCAGGAGGTCCGCCGCGGCGGCGGCGTCCCAGCCGCTGATCGTCTGGCGCCGCCAATCGCCCTGCCCCGCGAGATACAAACGCGACAAGGCGGTAAGCAGGTGCAGCTCGCGGGCGAGCTGCGCCTGCCACGGCGGCGCGCCGCTCCTGGATAGGGGCCGCGCGGGGATTGCGACGAGCGACGAGGGAGTCCCCTTGGCTTCGCCCTTGGCCAGCAGGTCGCGTGCGGACTCCAGCATTTCCGCGTCGGCGTTTTCGCCCGTCGCGAATTGGATCAGGAGTTGACGGTCATAGCGGCCCATGGTCGTCTCCGCATGGCCCAGACTGAGAACGGCGGCGGCCCGGAACGAACCGTCCATTGGTTCATTGTATTTTGTCCCCGAGCGGGAAGGCGGGGCCGGCCGGGTATGACGCCCGGCGGCCCCACCTGTTGTCACTGGCCCAATCACGCCGCGCGGGCATAACTCCCTCGCATTTTGGCTGACGGGCGACGAATACACGCCGTCTGCTACCTATTTTGCCATATGCGTAGGGATGTATGCCGCCCAGGCTGCTCGCCACTTCGTCGGATGTCCCGGACCCCACGGGGGATAACACTGGGCGTTGTTCAGCCAGAATTGGATTTTTGCCTGAACCTTGGGGACTTTGTGATTGCGGTAGACCCATCGTAGCTCCGCCCCGGTGATCGAGCGCACTTTATTCATCCAGTCCGTGTTACTCTTTCCGACCGGGTTGTCCGTCGCGCCCGGGCCGCTGTACGACTTGCCCGCGACCGACGCCATGTCCAGGCCATCCAGACAAAAGTGGATGTAGTACGGGGTGTGGTGCACGATGTAGTTGAGCCCCCCTTTGCATTTTCTTTTGGCGATGGCCAGAGCTTCCACTTGCTGGTCCTTGCCTCCAATGTTCTTCAGGTTGCCCCATTTGTTCTCCAGGTCTTGACCCACAACCGATTTGTACTTTTTGTGCGCATTCAAGGCGGCGATGAAGGCCGCGTCGTAGGTGAGGTTGTACGCAGTCGCGTGCGTGCTTGAACAGAGGTCGTATTGGTCGATCGTCACGATGGTGGTCAAGTTGTTGTTCGCGTCGTAAGCGAGCGCGATCTGGCCCTGAGCAGCGAGGTGCGTGACCAAATCCCATCTGGGGTCGGCGAGGCCGTAAAACAAGTCGCCCGCCTGGTAATCGCGCCACTTTGGTTGGAATGGCATGACGGAGCCTCTCTTAAATGGTTTGGGTGCAGCCGCGCCAAGCGTCGAGGCGGCCCGGCGCTTTTCCACCGGGACCCCGGGATCATGCAATAGCGCGGCCTTGGTTGGATAAGTCGCATGCAGCCGATGCGCGCCAACGGCGCGAGACCGTCGCGCCGCGGCGGCCGCCGCAAGGTCAGCTGCCCTTGCCCGTCGCCAGGTCGTACTGGAAGCGGTTGGCGTCGGCGTCCTTGTGCGTGTCGTCGCTGGGCACGTTGCTGAACGTGATCTTGGTAAAGTTCAGGCTGAGGCTCTCTGCCGGCCGGTCGCCGGTGGACTCGTTCGAGTAGCTGCTGAACAGCACGTCCTCCAACTCATACTTGTGGAACGCGGTTTGCGAGTTGTTGTCGCCGGTTTTCGTGATTTCGATCTGCACCTTCTTGGCCTTGCCCCACAGCGCCAGGCGCATCAGATCGGGCGTGACGCCGCAGCTGATCTTTTGGACGGAGATCTCGCTGAGGTGGGCCTCCGACGCCTCGCGGTCTTTGGCGCCGCTCTTGGGCGACCCGATGCCGCGGCCGACGCCCCAATTCATCTGGGACAGTTGGATCCAGCCCGTGTGCCCCGCCTCTTGGACGTCCCCCGTGACGCCGTCGACTTTCATGTAAATCGCCATTTTTGTGCTCCCTGTTATGGTGTGACGCTTCCGATTCGTTTCGCGGCGACTCGCCCGAAACCCTTCGCTCCTACCTACGGCGTGCGGCGGCCGAATCTGGCAGGACGATCGGCCCTTTTTCCGCCTTCACACGTCGTCCAAGGCGAAGACGGCGTCGTCAGCCTCGGCGGGCGCATCAGCGGCGAAGACCCAGCTGTCCCAGCCGAGCCGGGCGCCGTCGCCGCCCAGCCGACAGCCCGGCGCCTGTCCCGCCGCCAGCACCGCTTGCACGTCGAAGCTGAATTCCGGCCCGGCGTAGGAGCGCGTCAGCTCGCACAGCGGCCGCAGCCCGTCGCCGTCGGGCAGGAGCGTGCGGAACTGGGCGAACGTGAGCGGCCCGATGCGCAGGCGGAATTTGCTCTGCGCGTCCCACACGCGCTCGCCGACGATAAAGTCCTCGCCCAGCCGGCAATTCAGTCCCATCCCCTCGTCGGGCGGCGCCAGGTAGGATCGGTCCTCCGGCTCCAGCGGCAGCCAGCGACCCTCAAACTGCTGCACCCGCACGGGAAAGCGAAAGTAATCTTCAAGGATCTCTTCAAGCGCCGAAGCCGGCCGCGCGTCGCGGGAGAAATGGCCGCCGTAGAAGAGAAACGCCTCATCGTCCACCTGTCGCCGCTCGCGCAGGCCGGGCGCGCCCAGGCCGACGATGCAGTAGAGCGCCTGCGTGATCGGGTCGGTTTCGTCGCCGGAATCGTCCAACGCGGCGCGTTCGTAGGCGGCCGGCAGGCGGTACTTTTCCCAGGCGCGGTGGAAAACAGACGCGAGGCGGTGATTGAAGAGGTCCAGAAATTCGCGGAGGGAGAAGTCCTTGTCGCGCGCCCGGCGGAGCAGCAGGGTGGTGAAATGGTGCGGCAGGGCGCCGCTCGGCCCGGTCAGACCGAGAAAGGAAACGGTCATCTCCGGCGGTCCGCCGTCGTCCCTCTGGCGCAACCCGGCGACGGCGGACGGAGCGAATCCGAGCGACGGCGCCGCCCGGAAGCGCACAGCCTCGGCCGCCGGCGATTCGTCGCCGCCTACGGGCCGCCGGCTCGACTGCCGCTCCAGCAGGCGCACCGCTTGGAAGAACTCGAAGCGATGCGGCTCCCGGTTCAGCCGGCCGGTCAGACCAGAATTCGTTCGCCCGTTCGCGGCGGCCATCGGCGCAGCTCCTGCTCGCGGCCCTTCACGAGCGCCGTGAGCTTGGTAAAGGAGTTCAGGGAGCAGTAAAGCGACAAAAACCGTTCCAGCACGGAGGCGAACAGGAACAGGCCGCCGCCGGAAAAGCGCTCCGCGTCGAAGGTGAGCGTCGTCTCGACGCCTTGCACCACGGCGCCGCCCAGCCGGCAAGCGACGCGGCGGCTGCCGATCTCGACGACGCCGTCGATCGTCTGGCGCGTCTGCGGCGAGTCGGCGAAATCGTAGAGCTTGAGGATCTCGCGCAGGGCGTCGGCCTTGCCGTCGTTGACCAGCGACAGGTGGTTGAGCGACAGATGGGAAACCAGCCGCCACAGGGCGCCGCGGCGGCGGGCCGGCCGCAATGTCGGCGTCGGCGCCGTGACGCAGGAGACGCTGGAAACCAGGGCGTCGCCCTCGCTCAGCTGCAAGCGCGGCTGCCCGCCGCCGAACGGCAGCCGCGCCGGCAGATCGCGGTTGAGGCAGGTCGCCTCCACGTCCAGCGTCCAGTCGGCCGTGGCCGCCGGCTCACGATTCAAATCGACCAGCGACAGGTACACCTCGGTCCCGCCGTCGGCCCGCCCGTCCGCCGCCTCGCCGGCTCGCCGCGCGGCGTGCCAGTAAACGCCGGCCTCGTCCGCGGCCTGGGCGTGCTTGACCGAGAAGAACGGCCGATATTCCACCGCCTCGCCGGACGGCGCCGAGGCCGTGACGCGGTCGATGGAGTAGACCTCATGCGATCGAGGCCGGCGCGCGTCCGGCGCCACGCGGTGCTCAAAATCCGTGTGCGTCAGCTGGATCGGCTCCGCCCTTTTGGGATAGAGATTGACGATGGGCGTGCAGCCGAGGCGGAAGTTGTCGGCGGACAGCTGCTCCAGATCGCTCGCCTCGCGGTCCAGATAGAGATAAATCTCCATGCGGCCGCCGAGTCGCGCCAACGTCCGCCGACTCAGGCCGGCCAGGTCGAAGAACAGGAACTTTTGCGGATAGGCGAAGTATTCGGTAAGCAGCCGGTATCCGCTCAAGGAGCGCGCGGTGTACGGCAGCAATCCCTCGTCGCGCTCGAAGCCGACCGGACGCAGGCAATCGGGCCGCAGCAGGACCGGTTCGCCGTCGTTCGGCGACGAGGCCACGGCGACGCCGAGCGTGTGGTTCAGGATCAATTCGTAAAGTTTATAGGCTTGTTGCGGCTGGCCCTTGAGGAAGAAGCGCAGCGATCCTAGTTCCAAGGCGGCGAAGGACGCCTTGCCGCGATGCTCCAATACAAGCCGCAACACCGACGCCGCCGCGGCAGTGTGCCGTGTGACCGGCGCTGCGAACGGCGGCCGGGCCAGCGCCGCCTCCGCCAGACGTATCGGCCACAACGTCGTCCGGTAGGCGGTGCGGAAGCGGCACGGTTCGCCGTCGATCGGCTCCGTTTCCAGCAGGGAATGTCGTGGAATCGTATGGCCGGTCGTCAGCTCGTTTTGCTCCGGGTCCAGCTCGAATTGCACGATCGCCATCGACGGCAGCGGCGCCTGGTAGTGCGGATAGAGGACGCCGAGCAGCGACTCCGTGATCTCCGGAAATTCGTCTTCGAGCTTGAGCCGCGTGCGGGCGTTGAGGTAGGCAAAGGCCTCGATGAGCCGTTCGACGTGCGGGTCCTCGGCGGCGTCGGGGCCGAGGCGAAGACGGCCGGCGATTTTGGGATGGGCCTCGGCGAACTGGGCGCCGAGCCGGCGGATATAGGACAACTCGCGGTTGTAATAGGGCAACAGCTCTTCGCTCATGGATCGGCCCCGCCGGCGGCCCGCGGCAGGCGGTTCCGAAGCGGCAGCGCCTGCCGTCAGGATGTACGGCTTAGGCGGGCCGAATCTGGCATTGGCGTCAGCCGCGCACGCCTGACACGGCGAAGCCGCCGGCGCCCGGTTCCAGCATGGAGTCGAACGCCACGGGCTCCGGGGCCGGGTCGACCCGCAGCAGCGCGTCGATGCGGAAGCGCAGCGTGCGGTCCAGCGGTTCGGCGTTGGCCAGCGGCCGCACCTCGATGCTCTTGAAGCGCGGCTCATACTGACGCAGCATCGTTTGCAGCATCCGGCAAAATCGGTCGCGGGCCTCATCGGAACCGAGGGCGCCGGCCGCCAGGTCGGGAATGCCGTAGCCGACCATCGAGCGATCCAGCTCCCTCATTTCGGACGGCCAGGTGAAGAGACGGCGGCGCGTGTTGAGGAGATTCTCAATGTCGCGTCGCACCGATTCCTTGATGTCCCGCAGAACCTGATCGCGGCTGCGCGGCGCCTCGCGACTCACGTCGGGATCGTCGTCCAGCAGACGGTCCAAAACGGATGGCAGCAGCGGTTGCTCGGAACGCGGCGGCATGGAAGCGTCTCCTCGCATCATCCCGTTCGCCCGGGGCCAAGCTCCGTCACCAGCTTGACGCCGGCCGATAGCTGATCGAGCTGGAAATGCGGCCGCAAGTGAGCGACGCACAGATAGCTGCCAGGCTTGTCGGGTCGCTCGCGCACCTGGACGCGCGCCTCGCGCAGCGGGTGCTTGGCCTTGAGGTCGGGGCCGGCCTCGTCGTTGGCGGTCGTGTAATTCTGCAGCCAGCGGCGCAGGTAATCCTCGCAGTCGGCGGGGCCGGTGAAGGAGCCGAGCTTTTCGCGGCTGATGACCTTGACGTAGTGGGCGAATCGGGCGGCGCAGAGGACGTACTGCATCATCGCCGACAACCGGGCGTTGGCCGTCGCCGCCGGCTCGTCGAACTTCGCCGGCTTTTGCACCGATTGGTTGCCGTGGAAGGCGGCCGCCCCCGCGTCCTGGCAGGCGCATAGCGGCATGAAACCGAGTTCTCCGATGTCTTGTTCCATCGCATCCGTCACGACGGCGTCCGTCGGCGGCCGCGACGCGACGCCGGGACGGTCCAGGCCGAACGATAGCGCGGCCAAACCGAGCGCTAACCCGCCGCCCTCGCCGCCGCGGATCTGCGCGAACCAGCCGCTCTCGGCGAAGGCCCGGATCAGCACGGCGCCGAAGGCGTAAGCGGCGTTGCCCCACAGGTAGTTGTCCCGGCCGGGGCCGCTCACTTCCTCCTGGAAGCGAAAACCATCGGCCCGCCCGCCGTCGTCGCGGTACGGCGGCCGCATCAGCACGCGCGGCAGCGTCAGGCCGACGAAACGAGCGTCCTCCGTTTGGCGGAATGCGTTCCACGGGACGTATTCCGCCTGGTCGAAAGTCCGCGCCAGGTTCAGCGGCAATTCCAGCTCCGCGAACTCCGCCAGGTCGAGCAAGGTGTGATGCGCCGCCGCGATGAACGGCGCGAATGCGGCGGCCGCCACGCCGGCCGCGGCGCGCAGGGCGGCCAAGTCGTCGATGCGATGCTCCGCATTCAGCCGATGCCGGATCTCGTAATCGGCCAGCAGCACGCCGAACGGTTCGCCGCCGGGCGTGTCGTACTCCTCGGAATAGACCTTCTTGAACAGCTGGCTCTGGTCGAATTCGATGGCCCGGCCCAGATCCCGCGCCAATTCCTTCCAAGAAACGTCCAGTATGCGGAGCTTGATATTGGCCCCATC
>DATKHW010001012.1:0-14626 GCA_035546275.1 Gemmataceae bacterium | reverse complement strand
CCAGCGCGTCGCCCCGCGCTGCGTCGCCGCGGCCAGCAGCATCACGGCCGGCGCCGTCGCTCCGGTGTATTTCGTCTGCATCGCCAGGCCGGCGACCAGCCCCGCCAGCACCGCCAGGCCGAACGAATCGCGGTCGCAGGCGCCGAGGAAAACCCGGATGGCCGTCAGGGACAGGGCCAGGGCCGGGATGTCGAGCATCAGGTTGAGACTCGGCAACGGCGCCGGCCCTATTACGGTCATCACCGTCAGCGGCAGCTCCACGCCGGCCGCGAAGCGGCGCAGCAGGCCGTGCAGCGCGAACACCAGCAGCAGCGTCCACGGCAGCAGACCCAGTTTCCACAGCACCGGCCGCTCGCCGAACAGCGCCCGACCCGCCGCCCAGGAGTACGGCAACACCGGCGGCCCCAAGATCTCGTTGGCCGGGTCCGGCATGTACCACCACAGCATCCGAAAACCGTAGGGATCGAGAGGATGCGCGTGGTCCTGGGCGGAGTTCATCGCGAGGGCGGCGTCGTCGATGTGCAGTGGTTTAATTGCGTTCAGGCCGGTATAAGCGACGGCGATCAGAACGAGGACCGCGGCGCGGCGGATCGTCATGATCGGTTTCATCGACGGAGGCATGGTGCGGCGGTGTCGCGGAAAGGCACACCCTGGTGTTCAAACCTAACCACCCGGTCCAACGCGGCCGAGCCGGCGTCCCGGCGGAATCGGTTCCTGCAACTCGTTTCAGCATAGGGGATTTGCGGCCGGAAGGCGAACGCGCTGGGATTTGCAAGCGCCGATTGGCGCCCGATTCGCTCCGCGGCATGATGCACGGAGGGGTTCCGCAGGTCAAAGGAGACGTCCATTATGCCGATCGCCGTTGAACCTCCCGCGTCGGCCTGTCTGCTGCGTCGGCCCTGCTGCGGCGCGACGCCTTTTCGCACGGTTCGGCCTTCTCTTCTCGATTTGCGCTTCACCGGCGACCCGTGGGTAGTCGGCGGCGACGACGGCGCCGCGTGTCTGTGCCTGGACACCTATCAGCTGGCCACTGTTGCGGCGCTCCGCCTCGATCTTCCGTCTCTGAATCGAACGTGGTCCCGGCTGCGCCGCCCAGTGGGGCAGCGCTGAACGGCCAAACCATGGCGCGCGGCGCGTTCCGTCCTATCATGACCCCATTGGCTTTCACCGCTTCGCATTCGGGGCCGTGATGGGCGATCGACTCCCGCGCTTCCGGGCGGTCCTGCCGTGGCTCGGCCTGTTCCTGACAGCCGCCCTGTCGCTGCCGCCGCTGCTTTTCGAACAACCGCCGGTCGAGCCGGTGAGCGCGTTTGCATCGGCGCCGCTGGCCGCTGCGGCCAAGGCGGTCGTGCTGCTGGCGATGCTCGGCGCCATCGGCGTCGCTGTTGGCGCTGTCCGCGCCGAGGACCGCGGGGCGGTGTGCATAGCGGCGCTGCTCGGCCTCCTGGCGGCGCTGCTCGCCGCCTGCCACTGGTTCCTGATCGACCGCATCGGCGTCGTCGCCGACTGGCAGCGGACGATGTATTTCGACATTCTCAATCATCGGCGCGAGGCGCCGCACCAATTCCGTCCACTTCCCTACGGCTTTGCACGGACCCTCGAACATATCACCGGCGACTGGACGTTCGCCTGCGTCGCCTATCGCTGGTTCTTCACATACTGGTTCCTCTGGGGCTGTTACCGTTTCGCCCGTGTCTGGCACTCGGAGGGGCGGTCGCTCCTGACGCTGGTCCCCGTCGCCGTCCTTTATCCGCTCTCCATCTGCTTTTACTGGGGGCAGCTGACCGACCCGCTCAGCCATGCACTTTTCGTGCTGGCTTTGCTCTGCACCGTGCGGGATCGAACCTGTCTCCTGGCCGCGTCGCTCGCGCTGGGAATCCTGGCCAAGGAAACGGTCGTGCTGATGGTCCCGGTTTACTGGTGCTGTTACTGGCGCGGCGGGCTGCGGCCGCTGCTGAAGACGGCGGCGCTGGGGGCGGTGTGCGCAGCGGCGTTTCTGGCGGTCCGATTGCCGTTCGGCTGGCGTCCGGGCTACGCAAACATCAACGGTACGGAACAGCTCATGATCTTCGACAACCTCGGCGTCGGTCCGGCTCATTATCATGCGGCCGCGCCGATCTGGCTCAACTACGTCGCACCGGCGTTGTTCGTTCTGCCGTTTGTGCCGTTCCTCGTTTACGGCTGGCGGCGCGTCGACCCGCGGCTGAAGATGATGTGCGTGACGCTGACGCCGCTTCTGCTGCTGAGCAATCTCTGTTTCGGGTGGATGTACGAGGCGCGCAACTACATGCCGCTGCTGCCGCTGCTGGCGACGGCGGCGCTGGCGGGACTGCCCGGCCGCCACCCGACCGTCCGGCCAGGTTCGCCCGGCGGCGCGTAGGCTTTGTCGGTTTGTCCTATCGAGTTGTTCTTTACGGCATGCAATTGGTCCTTGCATCGGGCCAGGCGCGCCCCGACAATTGGCGGACATGGCATCCGTTTCATCTCCACCATGGACCGCCGTGCCCGACAGCGTCTGGCGCGCCCCGCTTGTTCCGGCCGCGCTGGCGTACACCGGCGGCGTTCTGCTGGACCGTTACGCGGCCGTGCCGATCGCCGTCGGCCTGCTCGGTACAATCGGCGGCCTGATCGGATGGCTCGTCGCGCGCCTGAAAGGACGGGCGCATTTGCCGCTGGTCTTCCTGGCGCTGGCCGGCGCCGCGTTCGGCGCCGCCTTCCATCACTACCGCCGCGACGTCTATTCGGCCGACGACGTCGGTGAGATCGCAACCGCCGAAGCGCGGCCGGTCGAGATGCGCGGCTGGCTCGACGAGGAACCGATTCATACGCCGGAGCGGCCCGACCCGCTGCGCTCGATCGATGCCGGCGAATCGACGGCGACCGTTCTGCGGGCCGCCGCGTTGCGCCGCGGCGACGACTGGATGGAGATTTCGGGTCGCGTTCATCTGATGATCGCCGGACCGGCGCTCGACGTGCACGCCGGCGATGAGGTGGAGGCGGTGGGTCGGCTGTCGCGGATTCATGGGCCGGCCAATCCCGGGGAGGCCGACGCCGCCGCGACATGGCGCGACAAAGGCGTCCGCGCCCAACTCGTCGTCGAGAAGACGGCCGACGGCGTGACGCGGCTGCAGCGCGGCTGGCCGACTTCGTTCGCCGGTTGGACGGCGGCGGTCCGCGGCTGGGGTCGGCGGGCGCTGGCCGAGTCGCTGCCGCCGGAGACGGCAGGCGCGGCGGCGGCGCTGATCCTCGGCGAAGATTCCGCCATGACGCAGGGCCAATGGGACGCTTTCATCCGCACCGGCGTCGTCCACGCCCTGGCGATCTCCGGCCAGCACCTCCTGATCCTGGCGGCGGCGCTGTGGTGGGCGCTGCGGCGGTTCGGCGTGCGGCAGCGGCATGGGGCTGTCGCCGTCGCGGTCTTCGTGCTGGCTTACGCCCTGGTGACGGGAGGCCGGCCGCCGGCCCTGCGAGCCGCGGTCGCCGTTTGCGCTCTTTGCGGCGCCCTGACGCTGCGCCGCCGGACGTTGCCGGCCAACCTCTTCGCTCTGGCGTGGCTGGTCGTGGCTCTCGCGGACCCGGCGGATATTTTCTCGCCGGGATGTCAGCTGTCGTTCGTGTCCGTGGCAGTGCTGTACTGGGGCGTCGGACCGTTGCTGCGGCGCGAACCCGATCCGCTGCAACGGGCCATTGACGAGGCACGGCCGGCGTGGCTGCGATTCTTCCGCCGCGTCGGCGGATTCGTCCTCAAAGGCTATCTGGTCACGCTGATTATCTGGATTGCGGTCGCTCCGTTGACGGCGGCGCATTACCACCTCGTATCGCCGATCGGCGTGCTGCTCTGCCCGCCATTGGTCCTGCTGACGGCCGTGGCCCTGATCGCCGGCTTTCTGCTGCTGATTGCGGCTGCGCTCTGCCCGCCGCTGACGGCCGCCTTCGGCCCCATTGTCCACGGTTGCTTGGCCGCGTGTCAGGGGATCGTCGGCGTCTGCGACGGCTGGCCGGGCGCCCGTTTCTATGTGCCCGACGTGCCGCCGTGGTGGCTGTGGATCCTTTACGCCTTCCTTCTTGCTCTCTTAACGCAGGCGCCGTTGCGCCGGCAGTGGCGCTGGGGCGCCACAGCGGGGTTGGCCTGGCTGTGCGTGGGGTTGCTGTGCGGCGCCGCCCGCTTTCCCGCCGACGAGCTGCGCTGCACGTTTCTCGCCGTCGGACATGGCGGCTGCACCGTGATCGAGACGCCGGACGGCCGGACGCTGCTCTACGACGCCGGGGCGCTCGGCGGGCCGGACGTGACGCGGCGGCAGATTGCCCCATTCCTCTGGTCGCGCGGGACGCGCCGCATCGACGAGGTGTTCCTCTCGCACGCTGACCTCGATCACTTCAACGGACTGAATGATTTGCTGGATCGTTTTGCGGTCGGCAAAGTCACCTGTACGCCTACCTTCGCCGACAAGAACACGGCCGGGGTGCGCGAGACGCTGGAAGCGCTGCGGACGCGCGGCGTGCCGGTCCATATCGTCCAGGCCGGCGACGTGCTGAGCGCCGGCGACGTGCGGCTGGAGGTTCTGCACCCGCCGGCGTCGGGACCGGAGGGCAACGAGAACACACGGAGCATGGTGCTGGAGGTGCGTCACGCCGGCCATACGTTGCTGCTGACCGGCGATCTGGAAGGGCTGGGATTGGAACGCGTGCTGGGGTTGCCGCATCGGCCGATCGATGTGTTTCAGGCGCCGCATCATGGCAGCCGGTTCGCCAACGTACCGCAGTTGGCCGACTGGGCGCGGCCTCGCGTGGTCGTATCGAGTCAGGGAGCGCCGCGCGGGGCGGGCGGCGTACAGGAGCCGTATACGGAGCGCGGAGCGCGGTTCCTCAGCACCTGGGAAGATGGAGCGGTCACGATTCGGAGTCACCAGACCGGCGTCGTGGTGGAGACGTTCGTCAGCGGCCAGCGCTTCGTGCTGCGGAACGAAGGGGGGCCGCCATAGACGCAGCAAGCCCCCGGAGTGATTTCACTCCGCCGCCGTTGCCGTCTGCTTGCGCGATTCCCGCCGCGTCGGCTGTTCCGGCTTGGCCGGCTCCGTCGCTTGACCGTTCTCCTTGGCCGGCGAAGGCGCCGCCGTCAAGCCGCGCTTCTCCAGCACTTTCCGGCCGATCTCGTCCATCAGCGTCGGGTTGTCGCGCAGATACTGCTTCACGGCCTCCCGGCCGTTGCCAAGGCGCACTTCGCCGTAGGAGTGCCAGTTGCCCGATTTCTCGACGATCTTGTCCTCGAGCGCCAGGTCGAGCAGGTCGCCTTCCCGGCTAATGCCGCGGTCGTGCATCAGGTCGAACTCCGCCTGACGGAACGGCGGCGCCACCTTGTTCTTCACCACCTTCGCCTTCACCCGCGTGCCGATCGTCTCCTCGCCGTCCTTGATGCCCGTCACCTTGCGTACTTCCAGCCGGACCGTGCTGAAAAACTTCAGCGCCCGGCCGCCCGGCGTCGTCTCCGGGTTGCCGAACATCACGCCGATCTTCTCGCGCAACTGGTTGATGAAGATCAGACACGTTTTCGTCTTCGACACGGTCGGCGTCAGCATACGCAGGGCCTGGCTCATCAGACGCGCCTGCAAGCCGACGTGCGAGTCGCCGATCTCGCCCTCTACCTCGGCCCTGGGCACGAGGGCCGCCACCGAGTCCACCACGATGACGTCCACGGCGTTGGACTTCACCAGCATCTCCGCGATCTTCAACGCTTCCTCGCCGGACGACGGCTGGCTCACCAGCAGGCTCTCCAGATCCACGCCGATGCGCTTGGCCCAGCCGGGGTCCAGTGCGTGCTCGGCGTCGATGAACGCCGCCACGCCGCCTTGCTTCTGGGCGTTGGCCACGCAATGGAGGGCCACCGTCGTTTTGCCGCTCGCCTCCGGCCCAAAGATTTCGATGACTCGGCCGCGCGGCAGACCGCGGCCGCCCAAGGCGATGTCGAGGCTCAGCGCCCCGGTCGGAATCCCTGGAACGTCCATCAGGGCGCTCTCGCCCAGGCACATGATGGCGGTTTCGTCTTTCAGCTGACTGCGAATCTGCGACACGACGTTTTTCAGCAACTGCTCGCGCGTCGGCTCAGCCATGAGTGTTTTCCTCGATCAGGTAAAGCGCGGCGTCGGCCGCGCTGGGAAGTCTGAGAGATGCACCATGCAACCGGAACGGCTCTCAGTGTACCCGATCGAGCTTTACTAACAAGGTTAGCAGTGAAGAAATGTGTACCGAATCTGGTGAGCCGGGGGCGTAAGCCCCCGGAGATGGATGGATTGACGGACTATGATAGCGCTTCCAGCTTGTCGTCGCCGAGTTCCTGAATGAAATTGCACCCCAGGATGCGTTCGTGTTCGGACTGGACCGTGACGTGAACGACGCAGGCCAGGATCGTCACCACCGTCCGCCCATCCGGCGCTTGCAACTCCGCGCTAAGCAGTGTGCCGGCCCGGATGTCCTCTTCCACCGCCAGGGCCACGCCGCCGGCCGAGATGTTCAGCACCTTGGCTTCACGCCGCACATCGTCGGTTTCCGGCACGATCTGATAGATCGCCTTCACTTCGCACGGGAAGCGCGACCAGTTGCGGCTGTCTGGCAGCGCAGACTTGCTGCGGGTCGCGCCGAACGCCGCCAGCTCGGCGTCGTTTAGCTCGGCGGAGAAACGGCAGCCGATAGTCCACTCGCCGTCGTCGCTCGGGTGGGCGTAGGCCACGCACGCCAGGACGGTCACGGCCGGCTCGCCTTCGCCGGACGGCAAATCGACCGTCAGCAGGTCGCCCGGACCGAAGGCCCAACGCACGACCAGCTTGATGCCGCCGGCCGACACGTTAACGATCCGGGCAGTCAGCGAGGCTTCGCCGTCGCCGGAAGCCGGCGCAACGCGCGTTTCTGCACTGACGTGACGGCGGACCCACACGCGGCGGTCCTCTTCGGCAGTCGCGGCGTCGGGCTGCCAGGTAGTCGGCTGATGCTTCAGTTTTCGCCACAGCGATGCGGCGCGGTCGAACACTTCCGTCTCCAGTCTCCAAGGAGGATTGTAGGGCCGGGGAACGCCCCTGGGAGCGACAAGCCTGTTCAACCTTACGTTGGCCTCATGGGCGTGTCAAATCGGCCGGCCTTGCCAACACCGTGGCGACCCATTGACCGGGCGCGGACAAAACTTGAGCGCCGACGGCGCCACTTCTCATTTCCCGATCAGCATTTCCCGTGCCTTCCGCCACGGCACACGCTTTGCCAACGCCAGGCGGCCGTCGCTTGTGGCCGATCGGCCATCGTGATAGGGTACAGGTGTTCGATCCCGACCCCCTGCCGGAAATGACCATCCAGTTCGCCAACCCGGGTTTTCTGCTGCTGATACTGGCCGCGCCGATGCTGCTGTGGCTGCAGCTGCGCGGCCGGCGGTCCGCACTGCGCCATCCCGCCGGCCGGCTGCTCATCGCGCTGCCGTCCGGCCGGGCGCGGCTCGCCCAATGGGGCGGCGCAGGCCTGCGGACGACGGCCTTTGTGCTGCTGGCCGCCGCCCTAGCCGGGCCGCGAACGCCGGATCTCCGCACGCGCATCGAGGCCGAGGGCGTCGCCATCGTCATGCTGGTGGACGTCAGCGGCAGTATGGCTACGCCCGATTTCGACTGGCACGGCGCCCCCATCAGCCGGCTCGAAGCAGTCAAGCGCGTCTTCCATCTCTTCGCAGCCGGCGGCGCCGGGCCGGACGCCACGCCGGACGGCGGCGACGCCCGTCCGTTCCAGGGCCGGCCCACCGACTCGATCGGCCTGGTCGTCTTCGCCACCCGGCCGCAGACCGCCTGTCCGCTGACGCTCAGCCATTCCGTGCTGCTGCGCCTGCTGGACGACGAGCAGCCGCGCAGCATCCCCGGCGAATCGGAGACCAACATCAGCGACGCCGTCGCCCTCGGTCTGTACCGCCTCAAAAGCGCAGGTCCCCGCCGCAAGGTGCTGGTGCTGCTGACCGACGGCGAACACAACGTCCCCAACCCGCGTTCCGAATGGACGCCGCGCCAGGCGGCCCAGATCGCCGCCAGCCTCGACGTGCCGATTTACACCATCGACGCCGGCGGCGACGTGGCGGCGGCCGAGCCAGGAGTCACGACCGACTCCGCCGACAGCCCCGCCCTGGTGCGGCAGCGCGCCGTCGATACGCTGGAGGACATAGCCAAGATCACGCACGGCCAATACTACCGGGCTGGCGACACGGCCGGTCTGCTCGACGCCTGCCGCGCCATCGACCGGCTGGAACGGAGCGACGTGCAGAGTTTTCAGTATCGGCGCTATCACGAGGGCTATCCGTGGTTCGCGGGGGCGGCGCTCTTGCTGTTCGCCGCGGCCCTGGCCTTGGATTGCACGGTGTGGCGAAGGCTGCCATGACGATTTCCCTGCTTCACCACTGGTTCGCCCACCCCGCCGTGCTCTGGCTGCTGGCGCTGCTGCCGGCATTGGGGGTGCTGCTGCTGTGGAGCCGTTGGCGAAAGCGGCGAGCGCTGGCCCGGCTGGGCGCCCCGGCCAGTTTGCAAACCCTGGTTCAGCCGGCAGGCGGCCGCCGCTTCTGGCGCGGCGTCTGCATTGGGCTGGGGCTTACCACCCTGGTGCTCGGCACGGCCGGGCCGCAATGGGGCCGCGACTGGGACCAGTCGGCGGCGCCGGGACGCGATCTCGTCGTCGTCCTCGATTGCAGCCGCAGCATGTTCGCCGAGACGCCCAGCCGGCTGGAACGCGCCAAAACCGCCTTGCTCGATCTCTGTGAGACGATGAGGCAGCGCGGCGGCCATCGCGTCGCCCTAGTCGTCTTCGCCGGCGCCGCGCGGCTGGCATGTCCGCTGACCCACGATTACGATCATTTCCGCGAAGCCGTCGAGGCCGTCGATGCGGAGACGCCGGACCCGGAAATCGAGCCCGGCCCCGACGCCGTTTCCGGCACGCGCATCGGAGCGGCCCTGCACACGGCCCTGCTCGCCCAGGACGAGCGGTTCGGCGGCGCCCGCGACATCCTGCTGCTGTCCGACGGCGACGACCCGGCCCGCGACGGCGAATGGAAGCAAGGAGCGGCCGAGGCTCGCGCTCAGGGCGTGCCGATCTGCGCCGTCGGGCTGGGCGATCCGGATACGCCTTCCACGATCCGCATTGGCGGCGAAGTGATCGCGCACCAGGGCGAGCAGGTCCACACCCAGCTGCAGGAGGCCCCGCTGCGCGACCTGGCCGATGCCACGCACGGAACCTACATTGCCGCCCAAACCCGCGCATTGTCGCTGGGCCGAATCTATCTCGACGCGATCGCCGGCCAGGCGGAGCGCCAGGAAAGCGACGACGCTCTGCCGGTGTACCGTCCGCAATATGTCTGGTTCCTTGCGGCCGGTTTCGTCTTCCTGGCCCTCGCCGTCGCTATCAGCGACCGCGGTCGCCGCGACCGACAAACAGCCAAGGAGAAATCCCAACCCACTCGCCTTGTCACCTTGTCACCTTGTCTCCTTGTCTGTTTGGCAGCGGTCGCATTGAGCCTTTCCGCCGCGGCGCCCTCGGCCGACTGGCTGACCCTGGTGCGGCAGGGCGACGCCGCCTATGAACGCGGCGATTATGCCGCCGCGGCGACGCTTTATGAACAGGCCCAGGATCGCGCCGTCGATCCGGGTCTGCCAACCATGGGTCTGGCCGCGGCGAAGATGCGCCTGGCGGAGGCGTCCGACGCCGACCGCACGCGGCTGGCGCAGGAGGCGGCGCGGGCCTATCGCTGCTGCACCGCGCCGGACGATCCCCGGCGTGCGCGGGCGCTCTACGGCCTCGGCGACGCCCTAATGCTGAAGGCCGACGGCCGCGACGCCGACGCCTTGCAGGACGCCGTGGCCGCCTATCGGCAATGCCTCGCTGAGCCAAACCTCGACGGCGAATTGACCCGCGACGCACGGCACAACCTGGAGCGAGCGCGCTTGCAGCTCCTGCAAATCCCGCCGTCCGCCGCCCATCGCAAGGATGAACCATCCGGCGACGGCCCGCCCAAGACGCCGCCGCCGCCGGACAAGGGGTCCTCTCCACAAGCAGACCCGTCGCGCGATCCGTCCAGCGCCAAGGTGAAACCGGACCCGAATGGAAAGCCGGCCAAGTCGCAAGACGCCGGAAAGCCGCTGGAAACGGACGCTCCGCCGCCGCCCGGCGAGGACAAGCTGCCTCCGGTGCCGGACCGCGCCGACCTGCCGCCGCTGTCGGCGGAGGACGCCGCCCGTCATCTTGATCAGGCGGCGCAGCGCATCCTGCAAGACCTCAAAGCCCATCGCCGATCGAAAGCCGCGCCGCCTCCACCGAACGTGCGCGATTGGTAGGAGCAGATTGCGGCGGCTAAGATAGCGTGCATCCCGACCCACCCCGGAGGCGTCCGATGCACCGATTCCTGCCGTTGTTCCTTCTCCCGGCGACTCTCCCCGCCCGCGCGGCCGACCAGCTGCCGGACACGCAACTCCTCACCGACGAGGGCGACCTGGCTGCCAAAATGGTCGAGGGGATCGACAAATACTTGACCCGCGCCCTCGACGATTCGGACAAAAAGCGCGAGGAATTCTGGAATGTCGATTACTCGTCCGTGGACGCCTATCTGAAGGCGGTCGCCCCCAAGCGCGAGCGCCTGAAAAAGATCCTGGGCGTCGTCGATCCGCGCGTCCCCTTTACGGATCTCGAATACGTCGGCGGGCCGAAGACGCCGTCGCTGGTCGCGGAGACGGACGATTACAAGGTGTTCGCCGTGCGCTGGCCGCTGCTGCCCGGCGTGGAAGGCGACGGCCTGCTGCTGGAGCCGGAGAAATTCCGCGTTCTCCAGCGCAAGGCCAATGCGCTCGGCCTGACGCTATTCTCGTTCATCGCCCGGCAGCACGCCGTGACGCTCGACTGGCTGACGACGCTGCCGAACGTGGACGCCGACCGCATCGCTTTCTACGGCCTCTCCTACGGCGGTAAGACGGCCATGCGCATTCCGCCGATCGAGCCGCGCTACTCCCTGTCGATCTGCTCCGGCGACTTCAACGACAACGTCGCCAAGAACGCCTCCGTCGATTATTCGTGCAGTTTTCTGTTCACATTGGAATACGAGATGCCGGAGTGGAATACGGGCGATGGGTTCAATTATGCCGAGATGGCGGCCCTGATCGCGCCGCGGCCGTTCATGGTGGAGCGCGGCCACGACGACGGCGTGGCCGTGGACGAGGTGGTCGCATCCGAGTGCGCCAAGGTGCGGCGGCTATACTCGCAATTAAAGATCCCGGATCGCACCGACATCGAGTTCTTCGCCGGCGGCCACGAGATCCACGGCGAGGGGACGTTCCGCTTCCTGCAACAGCATCTCGGTTGGCCGCGGTGAGCGAACTGTTGGCGCGGCGAGCGGCGGGGCTGGTCCCCGCCGTATGGACTGCATCCACCCTGCGGGCGCTATACTGTCTAAACCCACCGGCATAAACCCCGCGGCTGGCCGACGCCGGTTCACTGCGTGCATGAACTGCCGAGTGCAGGAGTTGCTCAACGCCCCCCGACGCCTTGCTGTTACGGCGGCAGTCCCGGACAATAATCCCATCATGACCGACTTCACCGAACTCCGCCGCGACAGCCTCGCCCGCCACCTGCGCAAGCACCTGGCCGGCGAAGTCCGTTTCGACGTGGCCTCGCGCCGTCTCTACAGCACCGACGCCAGCATTTACCAGATCGAGCCGCTCGGCGTCGTCTTCCCCAAATCCACCGAAGATATCGTCGCAGCCGTGCAAATCGCCGCCGAGATGCACGTCCCCATCACGCCGCGCGGCGGGGGCACGAGCCTGTCCGGCCAGTCGATCGGCCCGGGCGTCGTCCTCGATTGCAGCAAATACCTCAACAGCATCCTCGCCGTCGATCCCATCGGCCGGACGGCCCGCGTCCAGCCCGGCGTCGTCCTCGACCAGTTCAACCGCGCGCTCGCCCCGCACAATCTTCTTTTCGGGCCGGAAGTGTCTACTTCCAGCCGGGCCAACCTCGGCGGGATGATGGGCAACAACTCGGCCGGCGCTCGCTCCATCGTCTACGGCAAGACCATCGACCACGTCCGCCGGCTGGACGTGATCCTCGGCGACGGCAGCCGGGCGTCGTTCGGCGCCGTTTCGCCGGACGAATGGGACCGCCGGGCGGAGTTGTCCAGCTTGGAGGGGAGGGCCTATCGCCAGGTGCGCGAGATCGTCCGCCGGAACCGCGCGGAAATCCTGCGCCGCTTCCCGCGCATCCTCCGGCGAGTCAGCGGCTACAACCTCGACGTGCTGGCGGACTCTCCCCTCACCCCCGACCCCTCTCCCCTGAGTACAGGGGCGAGGGGAGCAATTCCTCCCCCCTCTCCCCCGAGTACGGGGGCGAGGGGAGCAATTCCTCCCCCCTCTCCCCCGCTTCGGGGGAGAGGGGTCGGGGGTGAGGGGGTCGGCCTGCATCAGCTACTCGTCGGCAGCGAGGGGACGCTGGCCGTCGTGACCGAGGCTGAGCTGGGTCTGCTGCCCAGGCCCAAGACGCGCGGCCTGCTGGTGCCGCAGTTTGCGTCCTTGGCGGCGGCGATGGACGCGGTGGCCGCCTGCCTCGAAATGAAGCCTTCGGCGGTCGAGTTAATGGATCATTACTTGCTGGAGCTGACGGCCGGCAACCTGGCCCTGCGCGAAACCATGAAGGCCATCGTCGGCAAACCGCAGGCCGTGCTGATGGTGGAATTCAGCGGCGACGACGAGCGGGAAATCGCCGACCGCGTCGAGCGCTTGCGCAAGCGCCTGGAAGGCGTCGCCGGGCTGACGGCGGCCGTGCCAGCGCTCGACCCGGCCTTGCGCGATCCGCTGTGGGACCTGCGCAAGGCCGGGATGCCGCTCCTGTACGGGATGCGCGGCGATCGCAAGCCGGTGACGTTCGTGGAGGACTGCGCCGTGTCGCCGGAGCGGATGCCGGAGTTCGTCCGCCGTTTCCGCGAGACGCTCCACCGTCACGGCACCGACGGCGCCTTCTACGGCCACGCCAGCGTCGGTTGTCTCCACATCCGGCCGCTCTTGAACCTCAAGGACCCCAACGACGTGACGCGGATGCGCCGCATTACCGCGGACGTAACCGATCTGGTGCTCGAATACAACGGTTCGCTCAGCGGCGAGCACGGCGACGGCCTGGCCCGCAGCGAGTGGAACGAGAAAATGTTCGGCCCGATCGTTTACCAGGCGTTCCGCGAGGTGAAGGCGGTCTTCGACCCGGAGGGGCTGCTCAACCCCGGCAAGATCGTGGACGCCCCGCGCATGACTGACAACCTCCGCTATGGCCCCGGCTACCGGCCGATCGAACTGCCGACCGTTTTCAATTACGACAAGCAAGAGGGCTTTATCCGCTCCGTCGAGATGTGCAACGGCAACGGCGCCTGCCGCAAGATGCAGGGCGGGACGATGTGCCCGTCGTTCCGGGCGACGCGCGACGAGCGGGACAGCACAAGGGGCCGGGCCAACGCCCTGCGGCTGGCGATGTCCGGCGAACAGCCGTTGCAGCAGTTGAAAAGTAAATGGGTCCAGGAAGTCTTCGATCTGTGCCTGATGTGCAAGGCGTGCAAGGCGGAGTGTCCGAGCAACGTGGACGTGGCCAAGCTCAAGGCGGAATGGCTCGAGTTGCTGTACCAGGATCGGCCGCGGCCGCTCGGCCATATGCTGGCGGCTCATTTGCCGTCGGTCAACCGGCTCGGAGCGCCCTTCGCCCCGCTCGTCAACTGGCTGCAAAGCGGGCGGGCCGTGCGTTGGCTCTTGGAAAAAACGGCGGGCGTCGATCGCCGCCGGAGCCTGCCGCCGCTGCACGCAAATCACTTCCGCCGCTGGTTCGCTCATCACAAGCCGGATGCCGCGGCGGGGCGCACGGGCCGGGTGCTGCTGCTGGACGACTGCTTCACGACGTTCAACGAGCCGGCCATCGGCAAGGCCGCGGTGCACGTGCTGGAACGAGCCGGCTACGCCGTCGAGCTGGCCAACTTGCGCTGCTGCGGCCGGCCGATGCTCAGCAAGGGATTTCTGTCCGAGACGCGCGCGCTAGTGCGCGAACAGGCGCCGGCGTTAGCCCGCCGCATCGCGGACGGGACGCCGATCCTCGGCCTGGAGCCGAGCTGCATCCTGACGCTGGCCGACGAATGGACGGAGCTGGCGCCGGGGCCCGAGACGCAGCGGATCGCAGCGGCGGCCCATCTCGCCGACGGATGGCTGGCTAAACAGGTCGGGAATGGAGCCTGTGAGCTATCGCTGCTGCCTCGGGCGGAAAAATGTGTGCTGCACGGCCACTGCCATCAGAAGGCGCTGGTCGGCGCCGGCGGATCGGCGGCGGCGCTGCGGTTGGCGCCGGGGATGGACGTGACGGTGCTGGACGCCGGCTGCTGCGGCATGGCCGGATCGTTCGGATACGAAAAGGAGCATTACGACCTGAGCGTGAAAATCGCCGGCTTGGCCCTGCTGCCGGCCCTGGCGGCGGCGCCGGAGTCAACCGTCGTGGCGCCGGGCACGTCGTGCCGGCATCAAATCAAGGACCTGGCCGGCCGGCGGGCGCTGCATCCGCTGGAGGTGCTGGAGCAGCGATTGCCGACATGACGCCTGGCGAGCGGCCGGCGTAA
>DATKHW010001011.1:0-2571 GCA_035546275.1 Gemmataceae bacterium | reverse complement strand
GATCGGGCCACATGGCGACACCCCGTTGGAAACGACCAGATTCGCCGCTTGCGGCTTAGCAATCCTGCGGTCGTAATCGGCCTTCATGCTACTTGCGACCAAAATCCGGCATCCGCCCTTCGCATACATCTTTCTCCCACTCGTCGAGGAGCGGCCAAGAGATGGCGCAGGTGCCGAAGTCGGCCATGTACTGATACTGCGTCAGGCGGTCGATGGCCTTTTGCAGGATGCGCGGATCCTTCCGAAAAACGGGGCCGTGGCTCGGCAACAGGAACTCGGCGTCATCGGCCTGGATGCGCTGGAGGGAGGTAATGAAGTCGGGGATATTCGAGCCGTGGTGGGCGTCGATGACGCCGACGCAGCTGTCCTTGTAGATGTTATCGCCGCTGAAGAGGAGATTACCGAGTTTGAAACTCAGCTGACCTTCCGTGTGTCCGGGCGTGTGCCAGACATCCAGACGCAGGTCGCCGACCGAAATGACGTCGCCCTCCTTGAGTTTCACGTCCACCTTGCAGCGCGGCATGGGGATATGGAAATTCTGGGCCTTGATCGTGGAAAAGGTCAGGATCTCGTCGGCTGTTTCCAGCGGCTCGACGGTCTTCGGATGCCCCCCGACTTTCGTCTTGAGCACCTTGCGGGCGTGGGCCGCCCCCTGGACGTGATCGGCGTCGGCGTGCGTGGCGATGAGCATTTTGCAGGTGGACAGGTTGAAGTCCATCTGACGAATCAGCTCGACGATCTCATCCACCGTTTCCAGATAGCCGATGTCGATGAGAACGAACTCCGTCCCGCCGTCGATGAGATAGACGTTGACGCCCAGGCGCCGGCCGGCCTGGTAGTTCATCTCGATGACATGGGGAAAGAGGTACTTCCGCGCCAGCATGATCCGCGCCCCTGGGAAGATGAAAATCTCACGCAGAGGCGCGAAGCACACAAGGAGAGGAAGGAGAGCCGCTTGGCGCCTCTGCGTCTTTGCGTGAGATGCTTTTATGATAGGGCCGCAGGGGGGCGATTCAACTTCACCCCTCGCGCAGGTGGCGCAGGTTCTCGTCGATGGCCTGCACCTGTTTTTGCAGATCGTCCACCAGGTCCTTCTGCTGCTGCACCACGTCGGCCGGCGCCTTGTCCACGAAGTTGCTGTTGCCGAGCTTGCCGCGCGCCGCCTGAAGATGCTTTAGCTTCTCCGCTTTCTCCTTTTCCAGCCCGGCCGTTTCCTTGCCGACGTCGATCAACCCGGCCAGCGACACGAATGACGCGAACTCCGGATGCACGTGCGTCGCCGACTGCTTCGGCTTGGCCGTCGCTGGACCGCACTCCAGCCGGCCCACGGCAGCCAGCTGCATGATGAACGGTGCCAGCGCCAAGAAATCTTCGGCCACGGCGTCGGAGCAGCGCACGGTCACGTCCAACGGCGTCCGCGCGTCGATCTGGTAGCGGTTGCGCACCTCGCGGACCACGCGCACCAGCTCCTGCATCCGGGCCATGCGGCCCTCCATCGCGGCGTCCTTCCACTTCTCGGGGAAGGCCGGCCACGGAGCGATCACCACGCTCTCGGCCGCCGCCGTCGGCAGCGGCAACCCGCGCTGCGGGGCGGCCTGGCCCAGCGCCTGCCAGATCGACTCGGCCACGAACGGCATGATCGGCTGCACCAGCCGCAGCACCGCGTCCAGCACGCCGATCAGCACGCGCTGCACAAGCAGTCGGCCGTCGGCGTCGCGCAGTCGGCCCTTGCTCATCTCGACATACCAGTCGCAGAATTCCGACCATGTGAAATCATAAATGGTCCGCACCGCCTCGCTGAAGCGGTAGCCTTCCAGCTGTTCCGTCACGGCCGCCGCGGTCGTCGCCAGCCGGCTCAGAATCCAGCGATCCTCGATCGGTAATCCTTCCGGCGGCAGCGGCGCCGGCGTGTAGCCGTCGAGGTTGAGCAGCAGGAAGCGGGCGGCGTTCCACATCTTGTTGGCGAAGTTGCGGCCGATCTCGAAGCGCTCCGACGCCTGCTTGGCCGTCGGCAATTCCGGATCGGGCGCCGGCCACGGCCCGCCGGGTCGGAACGGCTTCTTGCAGGTGGGACACGTCACCTTGCGGGTCCGCATGTACATGTGTTCCTGCTTCACCGGCACGAGGGCGTCGCAATGCGGGCAGACGTTGGCCACCGGCATGCGCCACTCTTGCGTTTCCGTGGTCTGCTGCACCAGCAGGAAGCGCAGGGCGTCGGTCCCGTAGTGGTCGATGACGTCGAGCGGGTCGATGCCGTTGCCCTTGCTCTTGCTCATGCGCTCGCCGAATCCGTCCTGGATCGTCGGGGTGATGTACACGTGATGGAACGGGATTTTGCCGATGTTGTAAATCCCTGTCATCACCATGCGGGCCACCCAAAGCGTGATGATGCCGCGATCCGTCACCAGCACATTGGTCGGGTAGTAGTAGCGCAGCTCCGGCGTATCGTCCGGCCAGCCGAGCGTGGAGTGCGGCCAGAGGGCGGAGCTGAACCAGGTGTCGAGCACGTCGGGGTCTTGTTCCAATCGAGGCCTCGGCCCCATCGCGTCCGGGGCGAGGTCATGCAGCGCA
>DATKHW010001010.1:0-8179 GCA_035546275.1 Gemmataceae bacterium | reverse complement strand
GAGGTCGCGCCGTCAGCCAGCCTGCAGAACGACCTGGGCGCCGAGTCCATCGACTTCCTGGACATTGTGTTCCGCCTGGAGCGCGAGTTCGGCCTCACGATCCCGCGCGGCGAATTGTTCCCCGAATCGGTATTCCAGGGCGACCCGGAGTTCGTCAGCGACGGCCGGGTGACGGACAGGGGCATGGCCGAGCTGCGCCGCCGCATGCCCTACGCCGACCTTGCCGCCCTGGAAAAGGACCGGCGGCTGGGCGCCATCCCCGATCTCTTCACGGTCGATCTCGTAACCAGGTATGTCGCCTGGAAGCTCTCCTCTATCCGTGAAACCGAAGGGCTGCCCATTGCGACGGGATGAGTCGCGCTCCCCACTCCCTAAAGAGGCTGCCATGAACGCGATCCGCAAAATCCTGGTCCCCACCGACTTCTCCCCCCACGCCGACGAGGCGTTCCGCGTCGCGAAGGTGCTCGCCAAAGCGACCGGGGCCGAAATCGTCGTGTTCCACGCGTCCCACGCGCCGGCGGTGGCGGCGGAGGGCGGCGCGTTGCTGACCGCGTCCGGGGACGGGCGCATGACCGACGTGTGGGGCCGCTTCAAGAGCCTCCCGCCGGCCGACCCCGCCGTGCGGGTGGAGCATGTGGCGATCGTGGCCGACCGGCCGAAGGTCGCCCACATCCTGGAGATTATGGAGAAATCCGGCTGCGACCTGATCGTGATGGGGACGCACGGGCACACTCGGTTGAGCCACCTGCTGACCGGCAGCGTGGCCGAGGACGTGGTCCGGCAGGCCCATTGCCCAGTCCTGCTCGTCAAGGCGCCGGCCCACGCGGCCGCGGCCCGACCGGCGCCGGCGGCCGCCAGGGCGGACCTGCCCTCACGTCCCGAAACGACCCTGACCCCGCGGCCGCCCAAGTAGCAACGATGATGAGACGTCGGCGACGAGACCCATACCATTCGCCCGATAAAGGAAACAGCTGTGCGATCGATGCTGTTGTGCGCCGCGGTCGGCGTGTGCGCTCTCGGCCTGCCCCTGGCAACCCCGTCCACGGCCCACGCCGATGAGAAGCCGGCTACCATTCGGGTGACGCTGCCGGCCGACGCCACGCTGACCATCGACGGCGAGCCGACGCAATCGACGTCGGCCGATCGGCAGTTCCAGACGCCGCCGCTGGAGACGGGCAAGGAGTTTCATTACACGCTGCGAGCCACCGTGGTTCGCGGCGACGACACGGTGAGCGTCGAGCGGCGGGTGGCCGTTCGCGCGGGTCAGGAATCGGACGTGACCCTGACCATGCCCGGCGCGCCCGCGGAGAACCCCACCTTTTACTACAGCCCTTCGGCGCCCGCCTACTATCGCGGCGGTCCCGTGCGCGGCTACGTGGGCCCGGCCCGAAACAACTGGAAACCGGATTTCTCGGACCCATTTTACATGGGCGGCTGCAACTAGGGAACGCGACGAGGTCCGCGGCGGCAAGAAACCGCGTCAAGGAGATCCAATGTCCGAAGTTCAGCGCCGAGGACCTGATCCGCTGGACCGATGGACGCGCGCTCGTCGCCAGATGCTCCCCGTACGCGTCGGTGCATCACAAGGGCCGAACCATCCCGATCGCCCAGTGCAACAACGTGTTCATCTTCCCGGCGGTCGGGCTGGGCGTGGTCGCGTCGGGGCCGCGGCGGGTGACCGACGGCATGATCCTGGCCGCCGCCCGCGAGCTGGGGAGCACTCCCCGGCGCGGACCGACCCGTCCGGCTCGCTCCTGCCCGCCTTGCGAGAGGTCCGGGGAGTTGCCCGGGCGATCGCCACTGCGGTCGGCCTGGAGGCGCAGCGGGACGGGGTCGCGCCGAAGACCAGCCCCGAAGAGCTGGGCGACCGGGTTGCGGCCGCGCAGTGGGCGCCGGAGTACCGGCGATAGAGCTGCGACTGGGACGGGCGGCTTTCCGCCGTCCCCGGAAGCCGCTGGCCGTCGTCGGCGCGCTGCGGCATCCGGCTCACGAGGATACGTGGCGACGGCGGTGTGGCCGCACAAACAGCAAGACGGTAAGCCTGGTCGGAACAGAGACCCACTGGAGGACCGATGACTATTCTGGCCCCGCCGCCTGGACCGCCGCCCGTCGCTCTCGCCGAGAACGACGCGCTCCGACGGGTGCGCCTGCGCATGTGGCAG
This sequence comes from Gemmataceae bacterium, assembly GCA_035546275.1. Taxonomy (GTDB): domain Bacteria; phylum Planctomycetota; class Planctomycetia; order Gemmatales; family Gemmataceae; genus UBA4732. The sequence goes on along the minus strand of DATKHW010001010.1, from coordinate 6,017 downwards.
GTCAATGTCTCGATCATCACCGTCTTGCTCACCGCCTGGTGCTGCACCCTGGGAGCCATCCCCGCCATCGTGGCGCTGATGGTCGCCAAGGATGTCCTGGTGGCCGTCCTAATCATGGGCTTCGGCGTCGGCGCCCCGGCCGACGCCCTTTAGAGCGTCCGGAAGAAAAGGTGTCTGGAACTCTAAAATCACAGTTCCAGACACCTTTTCTTCCGGACGCTCTTAGCGCCCCGATGGTCGGCCGTCCCCGAAAGCTGACCGACCCAAACGTTCTGTCGATGCCGCCGAAGGCGTCGATCCAGCATGCCAAGGGGTTCGCCCTGGCGATGACGAAAATGGCGTTCACCAGCGAGCTGAACGACGTGATGGACACAGTCATGGCCAACTGGCGAATCCTTTGACGGGCACACTCGCTGCCGGCGATGTATTCGCGTGCCAGGTCCTGGGTGGAGGTGCGATGGGATGGGGCGACTCAACGTCACGATCTCACGAGGTCTTTGGCAGGCCGTGGTGGACCATGCCGAGAGGCGGCGCGAGCCGCTGGCGCACGTCGTCAGCAAGGCGCTCGCGGAGCACCTCCAGGTCGCGCACCACACACTGTATCAGGTCTCCACCGCCGCCGCCCTCGTCGAGGGGATCTACCAGGGCGTGGTGCGCGTCGGCGCCTTGCGCGAGCACGGCGACCTTGGGTTGGGCACGTTCGAGGATCTCGACGGGGAAATGGTCGTCGTCGATGGAAAGTTCTATCAGGTGCGGTCCGACGGCTCTGTGCGCGAATGCGACGACGATGTGCTGAGCCCGTTCGCGGTGGTGACACGGTTTGCGCCGGAGGCGGCGGTCCCGTTGGCTCAGTGTCCCGACTTGAGTCATTTGACCGCCCGGTTCGACGCCCTCCGGCAGTCGGACAACGTTTTCTTCACCCTCCGCGTGGACGGGCATTTTGATTACATCCACACGCGGGCGATGCGCCGGACCGAGGAAGGCGTGCCGTTGGTCCAGGCGGCCGCGGTTCAGCCCGAGTTCGAGTTCCGCGACGTGTCGGGGACGCTCGTCGGGTTCTGGACGCCGGAGTACGCCAAGACGCTCAACGTGCCCGGCTATCACCTGCACTTCGTCTCGGCCGACCGCAAGAGGGGCGGTCACCTGCTCCAGTGCCGCGGCTCGAACCTGCGTCTCCAGATCCAGCGGGAGGGCGACTACCGCATCGCGCTGCCCGAAACCGAGGATTTCTTGAAGGCAGACCTGCGCCGGGACCCGACCGTGGATCTGGCGCGGGCGGAAGGAGAAAAGAAGTGAACACACGCGCGACAAGGCCCGGCCTGCAGACCGGCGCGGAACTCCTGGTGAAGAGCCTGGAGGCGCAAGGCGTCGAATACGTGTTCGGCGTCCCTGGCGCGAAGATCGACAAGGTGTTCGACACGCTGCTGGACTCCCGGATCAAGACGGTCGTCTGCCGGCACGAACAAAACGCCGCCTTCATTGCGGGGGGGATCGGCCGCATGACCGGCAAGGCCGGGGTGGTGCTGGTCACGTCCGGCCCCGGCTGCTCCAACCTGGCGACCGGCCTGGCCACCGCGAACACCGAAGGCGACCCCATCGTGGCCATCGGCGGCGCCGTGCCCATCGCCAACCGGCTGAAGCAGATCCACCAGAGGATGGACGCCGTGAGCCTGTTCCGGCCCATTACCCGATTCAGCGCCGAAATCGATTCTCCGCGGGCGGTGTCGGAAGTGGCCGCGAACGCTTTCCGCGCCGCCGAGTCTGGGCGGCCGGGGGCGGCCTTCATCAGCGCCCCGCAAGACATCATGACGGGGGCCGCAGACGGCGACGTGCTGACCCCCGTTGCGCCGACGAGGCTCGGTCCGGCGGACGCCGAAGCAATCGCGGCAGCGGCGACCATGATCAACGGCGCCCAGCGGCCTGTGTTGCTGCTCGGCGTGCTCGCGAGCCAGCCGCGCGCCGCGGAGGCCGTGCGCTCCCTCCTGGCCCGAACGAAGCTGCCCGTGTTGTGCACCTACCAGGGGGCGGGCGTCGTTTCGCGAGAGCTGTTCAACTGGTTCGGCGGCCGCATCGGTCTGTTCCACAACCAGCCCGCGGACAGGCTCCTGGACGCGGCGGACGTGGTCGTCGCCGTCGGCTACAACCCGGTCGAATGCGAGCCGGGCCTCTGGAACCAGGGAGGCGAGCGGCAGGTCGTCCACATCGACGCCGTCCCAGCGGACATCGACCGGGACTACCGGCCCCAGGTTGAGCTGACCGGCGACATCGCGGCGACGCTCCGCGCGCTGGCCGCGCAACTCGAACGAAAAACTCCTTCCGCGGACGCGAAGCTGCTCAGCGAGATTGCCGGCGACCGGGAGCGATTCGCGGATCGTGCGGCCGCCCTGAACGGCGTCCCCATCCACCCGATGCGCCTGGTTCATGAGCTTCAGCGTGTGCTGAGCGACGACATGACCCTGTGCCTGGACATGGGGTCGTTCCACATCTGGCTGGCCCGCCATCTGTACAGTTTTCGCGCCCGGCAGGTGCTGATCACCAACGGGCAACAGACCCTGGGCGTGGGCCTGCCCTGGGCCATCGCCGCGTGTCTCGTTCGCCCCGGCGAGAAGGTGATGTCAATCTCCGGCGACGGGGGCTTTTTGTTCTCGGCGGCCGAGCTGGAAACCGCGGTGAGGCTCGGGTGCAACCTCGTCCACCTGGTGTGGATCGACGGCACGTACGACATGGTCCGGTTCCAAGAAGTGGCAAAGTATGGCCGTGCTTCAGGAGTGGAGTTCGGCCCCGTCGATGTCGTGACGTTCGCGGAGTCCTTCGGCGCCAGGGGGCTGCGGATCGAAACGCCCGATCAGATCGCGCCCACACTGAAGAAGGCCCTCGCCATGCAGGGGCCGGTGGTCATTGGCATTCCCGTGGACTATCGCGACAACCACCGGCTGATGGAGATCCTTCACCCGGGAGTGCTCAACTAGACAGTCCATTCCACCCTCATCCGCCTCGACTGCCTCGACCGCCTGAAAGGATCCGTCATGACTGTTACGCGCGTCGAACACGATGGCCTCGGCCCGGTCAGCGTCCCGGCCGACAAGCTCTGGGGTGCGCAGACCCAGCGGTCCCTGGAGCACTTCGGCATCGGCGACGACCTGATCCCGCGGGAGATGATGCCCGCCTACGCGATCGTCAAGAAGGCGGCTGCGCTCGTTAACCACAGGGCCGGCCGCCTCGGCGAGGCACAATCGCACCTCATCGTCCGCGTCTGCGACGAGATCACGGACGACCTCGAACGGTTGGAAGAGGCGCTCCGCGGCGTGTACCGGCTGGCGCTGGGCGGCACGGCCGTGGCCACGGGAATCAACGCGCAGCCGGGCTTTGACCGGGACGTCGCCGACCAGATCGCCCGGCTCACCGACTTGCCCTTCGTCACAGCGCCGAATAAGTTCACGGTCCAGGGAGTACACAACGACTTGGTGCAGCTGAGCGCCACGCTGAAGACGTTGGCCGTTTCCCTGTTCAAGATCGCCAACGACACTCGCCTCCTCTCCTCCGGCCCGCGCGCCGGCATCGCCGAGATGAAGATCCCCGCGAACGAGCCCGGCTCGTTCATCATGCCGGGCAAGGTCAACCCGACGCAGTGCGAGGCGCTGGCGATGATCGCGGCCCAGGTCATGGCCAACGACATGGCGGTCGCGATCGGCGGGTCCGGCGGCTATCTGGAGATGAACGTCTGCAAGCCGCTGCTGATTTTCAACATCACGAAGTCGATCCGGATCATGGCCGACGGCTGCACGAACTTCCGCCGGTTCCTCGTCGAGGGCGCCGAGCCGAACCTCCAGCAGATCGGCCGTTTCGTGGAGCACCCTGATGCCGGTCACGGCGCTCAGCCCAGTCATCGGCTGCGACAAGGCGTCCCAGGTCGCGCATTACGTCCTGGATCACGACCTCACGCTTTGGGAGGCCGCGCTGCAACTCGGGGTCGTCGCCGCGGCGGAGTTCGACCGGATCGTCGATCTCCGAAAGATGGTCCGGCCGCACGTGGCGGCGAGTTGAACACGGTGCAGGCCGCGGGCTGCACCTGTCGTTTTCAGGAGACGCCGACATGAGTATGGCGCCATTGCTGGCGGCGACGCAGAACACGTCGATGTTCGACCCGGCGTCGCCGCCCGCGGTTTGGATCCGGGACGTCGCCGTCCTCGCCCTCGCCGTCACGGGGTTCATTTTCGTGGTCGTGGAGGCGGTGCTCCTCTACTGTCTGGTCCGGTTCCGGCGCGGCCGCGCCCCCCTCACCCCCAACCCCTCTCCCCCGACGGGAGAGGGGGGCAATCTTGAAACCCCTCTCCCGTCGGGGGAGAGGGGAAGGGGCGAGGGGGCGACCGAGCCGCCGCAGGTCTACGGCAGCAAGCCCATCGAGATCGCCTGGACGGTGGGGCCGCTGCTGATCGTCTTCGTCCTGGTGCTGGTCAGCACGCGGGCCTTGTGGGAAATCAACACGGACCCACCCGGCCCGCGCCCGGGGGACAACGCCTTATTCGTCACGGTGGTCGGCCGCCAGTGGTGGTGGGAGTATGACTACGACCATTACAACGGCGAAAAATACAATTTCGCCACGGCCAACGAGCTGCATGTGCCGGCAGGGGACGGGACGACAGCCCGGCCCGTGTATCTGACCCTGAAGTCCGCGGACGTTTGCCACAGCTTCTGGGTCCCGCGCCTGGCCGGCAAGACCGACCTGATTCCGGGACGCACGAACCACATGTGGTTTCAGACGTCCCAGCCCGGCCTGTACGTCGGCCAGTGCGCCGAGTTCTGCGGCGCCCAGCACGCCAATATGCTCCTGCGAGTGGTCGTCGATCCGCCCGACGAGTTCGACCGATGGCTGGACCGACAGAAGGGGGACGCCCTCAAGCCGCCGGACGACGACCGCCAGGCGCAGGACGGGCGGGACCTGCTCGTCAAGCAATCGTGCGTCAACTGCCACCGCGTGCGGGGCGTCGCGGACAAGGGGACGTACGCGCCCGATCTGACCCACCTCATGAGCCGCCAGACGCTCGGCTCGGGCATGATCCCGAACACGCACGACAACCTGCGGAAGTGGGTGGGCGACCCGCAGCGGTTCAAGCCGGGTTGCCTGATGCCGGCCTTCGGACTGAGCGACCACGACGCCGACGACATCGTCCATTACCTGGAGACGCTGAAGTAACATGGCCGTCGCCGAACTCGAACATGCGCCGCAGACGACGCCGATCCGGGCGACCTGGACGGCGGTCGTTCACGACTGGCTGACCACCGTCGATCACAAGAAGATCGGCCTTCTCTACTTTTGGACGGCCATTTTCTTCCTGATCGTCGCCGGCTGCGAGGCGCTGGTCATTCGCGTGCAGCTGTTCTGGCCGGGCCAAAAAATCGTCTCGCCGGACGCGTTCAACCAGCTCTTCACGCTGCACGGCGCCACCATGGTGTTCTTCATGGGCATGCCGATCCTGATCGGCATGGGCAATTACCTCGTGCCGCTGCAGATCGGGGCGCGCGACATGGCCTTCCCGCGCCTCAACGCCTTGGGGCTATGGGCGACGGTTTTCGGCGGCCTGCTGGTGTACGCCAGCGTCCTGACCGGCGGCGCCCCCAACGTCGGCTGGTTCGCCTACGCGCCGCTGACGGAGCACACGTTTAACCGGGGCCCGGCCGTCGATTTCTGGGCGCTGGGGCTGATCGTGAGCGGCGTCGGCACGCTCGCGGCCGGGGTCAACTTCCTCGCCACCATCCTGGCGATGCGGGCGCCGGGAATGACGCTCCGCAAACTCCCTTTCTACACCTGGACCTGGATCTGGACCTCCGTGCTCATCATCTTCGCCCTCCCGCCGCTGACCGCCGCCCTGATCATGGTGCTCGTCGATCGGCACCTCGGCGGCCATTTCTTCGACACGGCCAATGGCGGTTCGGCGTACCTGTGGCAACACGTGTTCTGGTTCTTCGGCCACCCGGAAGTCTACATCCTCATCCTCCCGGTCTTCGGCGTCGTGTCC
>DATKHW010001009.1:0-7065 GCA_035546275.1 Gemmataceae bacterium | reverse complement strand
TGAACCATCGGACGTTTGCCGCCGTGCTGGTGTGGTGGCTGCGGCGCCTGGGCCCCTGGGTCGTTGGCGGGACCATTTACCTGATCGTCGTGGCCGTCGTCGTGGTTCGGTATTCGCTGGCGGCGATGCGCTTGACGTCGGAAGGAGCCGTGGCGGAGGGCTTCGTCCTCGGCCTGCTGATGGCCTTCCGCAACCGCGCAGCATACGACCGCTGGTGGGAAGGACGGCGATTGTGGGGGCAACTCGTCAACGACATGCGCAACCTGGCCTGGAAGGTGCGTTCCTATCTGCCGGCCGATGCCGTGGCCGCGTCCCGGCTGCCGGCGGCGATGATCGGTTTCGCCGAGGCGCTCAAGTATCATCTGCGCGGCGGGGCGGCGCTGCAGAAAATTCGCGGCTTCGAGAAGGACGCCGAGACGCCGGCGCACGTACCGTCCTACTTGGCCGGCCTGGTCCTAGCACAGCTGGCCGCGTGGGGCGCCGAGGGCCGCCTGGACACGGCGGCAAGCCTCGCCCTGGACGTCCATGCGCGGTCCTTCCTGGACGTCTGCGGCGGCTGCGAACGCATCCGCAATACCGGTATATCCAGCTCGTATAAGAATCTGATTCGGCTGGGCCTCCTGTTCAATTTGATCGTTGCGCCGTGGATGGTGATCCCGAACTTGAGCTGGTGGGGCGTGCCGGCTTTATGGTTTCTGCTGGTCCCCGTCTTCGGCGTGGAAATCGTGGACAGCGTCGTCGAGGAGCCGTTCGGCGAGGACCCGGACGACCTGGACCTGGACCGCTTCTGCCTCACCATCGACCAGTCGGTGACTGCCGCTCTGGGCAAGCGTTCCGCCGCAGATTAAGACGCAGCACCTAGCAGGGCCGTTGCGCCTGGAGAGCCAAATGCGACCAAAGATGTCGTTTGCCGCGGCGGCCGTCCTCTGCAGCGGTATGCTAAGCGCCTGGACGACCGCTGCGTCGTCTGGCCGGGATCAGCCCGACGACGAGCTTCCTATTACCGGCAAAGCGGATCCACGCCTAGCAGCGTTCGATCGGCTCATGACGGATTTCATCAAGAAGAACCGCCTGCCGGGCGGCGCCCTGGCCGTGGCGAAGAACGGCCGGATCGTCTACGCGCGCGGTTTCGGTTACGCCGACGTGGACGAAATGGAGCCGGTTCAACCGGATTCGCTGTTCCGCATCGCCAGCATCTCCAAACCGTTCACCGCCGTCGCCATCTTGCAGCTCGTCGAGCGCGGCAAGCTCGACCTCGATGACAAGGTCTTCGATGTGCTGGAACTGCGAGCGCCGCGGGGCGCCAAGGGGAAATTCGACAAGCGCTGGAAGGACGTGACCATCTTGGAGCTGTTGCAGCATCGCGGCGGCTGGGACCGCGACAAATCGTTCGACCCAATGTTCCGCTCGCCCACCATCTGCAAGGAGCTGGACGTCGATCCGCCGGCCGACCAGGATGCGATCATCTGCTACATGCTGCGCCAGCCGCTCGACTTCGATCCGGGCGAGCGCTACGCCTACTCCAACTTCGGCTATTGCCTGCTCGGCCGCGTCGTCGAGAAAGTATCCGAAAGCGGATACGAAGGCTACGTTAAGAAGGAAATCCTGGCGCCGCTGGGGATCGAGCAGATGCGGCTGGGCAAGACGCTGCTGAAGGACCGGGCGCCGGGCGAGGTCCATTACTACGATAAGGGCGACGCACCCGCCGTCATGGGGCCGCGGCTCGGTAAGCGCGTGCCGGAGCCTTACGGCGCCTGGTGTCTGGAGGCGATGGACTCGCATGGCGGCTGGATCGCGTCGGCGCCGGACCTGGCGCGCTTCGCGTCGGCGTTCAACGATCCGAAAACATGCAAGATTCTGAGCGAGAAGAGCATTGCGACGATGTTCGCCCGTCCGCCGGGCGCTGCGGACCGGGACGAGGAAGGGTATTACGGCTGCGGCTGGTGGGTGGGGTCAACGGACGAAGGCGCGGCCGACGCCTGGCACAGCGGCTCGCTCCCTGGGACTTCGACGCTGCTGGTTCACCGGCGGGACGGCCTGACTTGGGCGGTGCTGTTCAACTCGCGCCAGGGCAAAGGCGGCCAGCCGGCGAACCTCGTCGACCCGCTGCTCCGCGACGCCGCCGATGCGGTCAACCATTGGCCTGGCGAATGAAATCGGTTGCTAAATCCGCCTACCTCGGAGACATAAGAGATATGACGGCGTCATCGGCTGCTCATGCGCGCAAGGTGCAGGAAGTGCAGCGGCTGTTCCTGCGCAACGCCGGTCTGCTGCGCGGCTTCATCCTGGGCCTCCTGCCGGACCACAACCTGGCGGAAGACGTTTTTCAGGACGTTTTCCTCACGGCCGCCGCCAAGGCGGACGACTTCCGCGACGGGTCCAACTTCCTGGCTTGGGTGCGTGCCATCGCCCGCCTGAAGGTGCTGGAGCATTGCCGCAAGCAGAAGGCGGGGCCGCTTCTCCTGGACCCCGCGGCGCTGGAAGCCGTTGTCGCGGCGGCCGCCGACCTGGATGATTCCTGGGCGCCGCGGCGCGAGGCGCTGGCCTATTGCATCAAACGGCTCAGTCCGCGGGCGCGGGAAATCCTGGAGCTGCGTTATTCCGACGACTTCCTGCCGCCGCAGCGAATCGCGGATCGGCTCCATTGGAGCCTCGGCGCCGTTCACGTCGCCCTGTCACGGGCGCGGAAGTTTCTTCAAGAATGCGCTCGCCGCCGTCTCGCCGTGCGGGAGGTTTAGCGTGGATCGAAGTCGCCTTCACGATCTGCTCGAATCCCACCTCGAAAATCGCCTGAGCGACGCCGACCGGACGGACCTCGGGGCGGAGCTGGCTTCCTCCCGCGAGGCATGCCGGGCTTTTTGGGAAAGCGCCCATCAGCACGCGCTAATCGGCGAATTATTGGCGGAATCGCGCGGGTACGAGATGGCCCTGCGCGAGAAGGCGGCCGCTCTTCGCCCCAAGTCGCATCGGTTGAGCCGCATGGCGGCCGCCGCAGCCGCGATTGCCGCCGTGGTGGTCGCCGCTGTCTGGGGACTATCTGGTCCTGGCCGCCTGGCGGCGCCGGCGCCGTCGCTGAGCAGGGATCCCGCCATCGCGCGGCTGGAAGAGACGGAAGGCGAAGTCTATGTCGTCAGCGAGGCCGGCCGCGTTCCGGCGGAAGCGGGGCAGGACCTGTTCGCCGGGCACGAGATTCAGAGCGGCGAGGGCAGTTTTGCGGTGGTGCGCTATCCCGATGAGACGCGGCTGGAGCTGGGCGCCGATTCGACGCTGCGCCTTATGCCGGCGGCCGACGCACCTGGAAAGAAGGTGCTACTGACGCAGGGCGTTGTGACGGCCGACGTGGTTCGGCAGCCGGAAGGGCGACCGTTGGTGCTGGCCACGCCCTTCGCCGAGGTTCGGGGCACGCCCGCCGCGGCCGCCCGCTTTGTGACGGCCATCACTCCGGATGCGACGCGGGTGGAGCTGGAAGACGGTCAAGTGCAGCTGGCGCCGATGAACGCCGGACCGCCGTTGCCGCTTGCCGCGGGCACTTACGCCGTGGCCAGCCTCGCCGGGGGACCGCTGTCGCCGCGACCGCTGCCGATGCGGCTGTCCGAGCAAAAAGCGACTATAAAGGTCGGCAAATCAGTGCAGGCCGCCGCGTTTTCCGCCGACGGTGGGCTGTTTGCCGCCGCCGTCGGCGACGGCTTCGTGAAGGTGTGGGACGCGGGATCGCGGCAGATGCGCACGTCCTTGCCGCTGCCGGTGCTGGCCGCCTCGGTGCTGGCCTTTTCCCCTGACGGCCAAATGCTGGCCGCCGCTTGTCCCGACAAGCCGGCAAAGCAGGTTCGCGTCCTGGCGTGGGACGTAGCGACCGGCCTGCAGCGCGCCGGCTTCACCAGTTTGCCGGACGTTTCCGCGCTTGCCTTCTCGCCGGACGGACGATTTCTGGCAGTCGGCGGGGCCGGCGGCAAGCGCACTGCGGACGTGCTGCTGTGGGACCTGGCGGCCAATGCGCAGGCGTCGTCGCCCCCCTTAGCGACGCCGCCAGGGAACAAAGGACGCGGCGCATCTTCTCTCGCTTATTCTTCCGACGGCAGCCGGCTGGCGGTGGGTGGACGGGACGGCCTCGTGCAGCTGATCGACCTGGCCGGCGGACGGCCGACGGTGCTGTTGCACGGTCACACGGAGGCCGTCGCCTGCCTGGCCTTCACTCCCGACGGCACGACGCTGGCCAGCGGCGGCAAGGGCAAGGACCGGACGGTGCGGTTATGGGACGTTGACGGCGGCCAGGAGGAGTTTGAGCTGCCGTGCCCCTCGGGCGCGGTTTTCTCCGTCTGTTTCTCGCCGGACGGGCAAACCGTGGCGGCCGGTTGCGACGGCGGCGTCGGTCGGTTGTGGGATGCCGCGACCGGCATGGAAAAGGCCACCGTGCAGGGGCACAAACGGCCGATCTGCGGCGTCGCCTTCACGCCCGACGGCGGCACGCTGGAAACAGCCGGCCGCGAGGGCGTGGTAAAGTTTTGGATGATCGCGGAGGCGGAGGATATTAATTAGCCGCTGCCGTCGAACGATCTCCGCGCTGGCGGGCATTTCCCTGCTGTGATACACTCCCACAATGTCGCCCCCGACACGGAAGCAGTGCGGCATGGATACCGATGTTCACTGAAAGCGTCTTTGAAAGCGGCTCAATTCGTCTCAATTTCGCGGCCGGCCCCGCTTCCGGCCCGCCTTTGCTCTTCCTGCACGGAATCACGCGGCGCTGGCAGGACTGCTTGACGCTGGCGCCGCTGTTGGCGGCCCGCTGGCACGTCCATGCGCTGGACTTCCGCGGCCATGGACGATCCTCGCGCACGCCGGGCGCCTACCGGCTGACGGATTACCTGGCCGATACGACCGTGTTCCTGCACGCGCGGGTCCGCGAGCCGGTGGTCGTCTATGGCCATTCGCTTGGCGCGCTTGTCGCCATCGCCTTGGCCGCGGCCGCGCCAGGCGCCGTGCGAGCGCTCGTCCTGGAGGATCCACCGTCGATCACGCTGGCGCCGCGCATCGGCGAGACGCCGTTTTACGCGATGTTCGCCGGCATGAAACCGCTGGCCGGCGATCGGCGCCCGGTCGGCTACACGGCCCGTGATCTCGCCGACATCCGCATCCCCACAGGCGACGTGGGCGGCGTCCGCTTCGGCGACCTTCGCGACCCTACTTCGGTTCGCTTCACCGCCCGCTGCTTGCAAGACCTCGACCCGGAGGTGTTCCCGCCTCTGCTGGAGGGGCGACTGCTGGAGGGCTGCGACTTGAAGGCACAGTGCCGGCGAGTGGCGTGCTCCACGCTGCTGCTGCGAGGCGACGACGCCCTTGGCGGCATGTTGTCCCAGCAGCACGCCGAGGAGATGGCCACGGCGATGGCAGACTGCTTGCTGATCCACGTTCCCGGAGTCGGCCACCTGATTCACTGGACGGCGGGCGAGGCGACGCTGCGCTATGTCGTGGGGTTCCTGGAGTCGCTCTAAGCCGGCCGCGGCGGCGGTTGCGAATCCATTCCATGGAACTGCAGCCATGAGGAAATCGGCGCCATTTTCCATATTTTGCTGGGATGGCGGCCTGGATTTGTGTAGGCTAAGGGCGTTCGCCCGCCTTCGTTGTGCGAGGGCGCACCATGCTGACCGTCTCCGGCCGGCCCTACCGCCTCTGCGACCGTCTCTCCCGCCGCTCTTTTCTCCGCATCGGCAGCCTGGCGCTGGGCGGTTTGACGCTTCCGCAGTTGCTTCGGGCTGAAGCGCAATCCGGCGTGAGCGGATCGCACAAGGCGGTCATTATGGTCTTCCTGTCCGGCGGGCCGCCGCACCAGGACATGGTCGATCTCAAGCCCGATGCGCCGGTCGAGGTGCGCGGCGAATTTAACCCGATTCACACCAACGTTTCTGGCGTCGATATTTGCGAGCTGCTGCCGCGGCTGGCCGGAATGACCGACCGCCTGGCGATTCTCCGGTCCGTGGTTGGATCCGAAGGAGCGCACGCCGCTTTTCAGTGCCTTACCGGGCGTCCGTCGGCGCGGCAGCCGCAGGGCGGCTGGCCGTCGCTCGGCTCGACGGCGGCCAAGCTCCAAGGGCCGACCACGCCGACTGTGCCGCCGTTCGTCAGCCTCACGCCGCCGATGAAGACGGTCACGTGGGCGGACCCCGGCCGCCCTGGCTTTCTCGGCCCCAGCTATGCGCCCTTTTTGCCTAACGCCGAGGGGCTCGCCGACATGACGCTGCAAGGCGTCAGCATGGACCGTTTGGATGATCGCAAGAGTCTGCTGGACGGCTTCGACGGCCTGCGCCGCGCGGTGGACGCGACCGGCGACGTGGCGGGGGCGGAACATTTCACCCAGCAGGCCCTGACCATCTTGACGTCGAGCCGACTGGTGGAGGCGCTCGATCTATCGCGTGAGGACCCGCGGCTGCGCGATCGCTATGGCCGCGGCTCGCCGGACCCAGCGGGCTACGGCGACGCCGGCCCGCTGCTCAACGATTATTTCCTCGCGGCGCGTCGGTTGGTCGAGGCCGGAGTCCGCGTCGTCACGCTGGCCTACGGTCGATGGGACTGGCACGGCAAGCCCTACGGCACCAATTTCGAGAACGCCCGCAATCACATGCCGATGCTGGACATTGGTCTGTCGGCGCTGCTGGACGATCTGTACGACCGCGGCCTGGAAAAGGACGTTTCGGTGATCGTTTGGGGCGAATTCGGCCGGACGCCCAAGATCAACGCCAACGGCGGCCGCGATCACTGGCCGGCTGTGTCGTGCGCTCTCCTGGCTGGCGGCGGAATGCGCACCGGTCAGGTAATCGGCTCGACCGATCGGCAGGCGGCTCAGGCCAAGGACCGGCCGGTGTCCTTCCAGGAGATTTTCGCTACGCTCTATCACAATCTCGGCATCGACCCGGCGACGGCGACGGTGACGGATCTGACCGGACGGCCGCGTTATGTGGTCGATGACGTGGGACCGATTCGCGAGCTGGTTTAGAGTCTGTCCCATAAGCCCCTCGCCCCCGTACTCGGGGGAGAGGGGTTGGGTGAGGGGGCATGGTTTCCTGCGCCAAA
>DATKHW010001008.1:0-2890 GCA_035546275.1 Gemmataceae bacterium | reverse complement strand
GGAGGACAAAAAGCCAGTTTTCTCCGACGCCCCGTGGAAATGGCTGCGAATCCAATCCGAAATGGAGGAATGGCAAGAAGGCCTGCGCACGCTGTATGTGGCCTGCACGCGGGCGCGCGACTACCTGATCCTGTCGTCGTCGCTGCCGGACGACTATCAACCGGCCGGGCCGTGGATGCAGACATTGGCTGGGCGCTTCGACCTGGAGACGGGGCGCTGCGTCGCGCCCGACGTGGCCGAGGCGCGACGGCCGGCGGTGGGCGTCTATGACCGCCTCCATCCGCTGCCGCCGGCGCCGAATCCGCCGCCGGAGCGCGAGCCGGCGGCGCCGCCGCCCCTGGTGGAACGGCCGGACGCCTTCGCCGAATTGATCCGGCCCATGCCGCCGAAATACGTCGCCGTCGCCAACTTGACGGATCGGCCTCCGCCAGGCCCGGCGGAGCGCATGGTGCGATCCGTGCTGGAAATTTGGGATTTCCGCGACCCCGGCGGTTGGCGCTCGCCGCTCCGCCGCTTTGCCGCAGAGGGCGACTTCGGAGAGGTCGAGACGATCTTGCAGCGATTCGCCAATTCCGAGTTGCGGCGCCGGCTGGCGGAGGCGCTGGATTGCCTCCACGAGGCGGAGTATTTCCTCAACCTCACCCGCGCCGGAATCGCGACGCAGGAAACGCCGACGATCGCCGGCCGCATCGACTGTCTATGGCGCGAAGCGGATCGCCGTTGGCGGTTGCTGTTCTTCACGCTGACGCCCATTTCGGCGGAACGCCCCTGGGCGGAGCGGCTGACGGAAATGGTGCTGGCGGCAGCGGCCCTTCACCAGCAAATGGGGAAATGGCCGGCCGCCGTCGCCCTGTGTTCCCTGAGCGACGGCGGCGTCATCGAAAAGGCGCCGGGCCGATTGGCCCATCGCCGCATCCTCATCGGCGCCGCCGAACTCCTCCACGGCGCCGCCGCCGCTCAGTCACGGACGTAAGCTTCATAGCCGCGGTGACGCATGAAGTGCTCGGCCCGTTCGGCCTCCCAGCGCTCGTCGAAGCGCCCGTAGCACTCCCACGGATCGGCGCCGCAGCGCCGATACATCACTTCGTAGCGGTGATGATGATAGGCCTCGCGGGGCGGCGCCGCCTGGGCGGCGGGGGTCACGGCCAGGGGGGTCATCAGCGTCAGGCCCGTAACGGTCGAGAGCATCCATTTCCGCAACATGATGGTAATCCTCCGGTTGGAGTTCGGCTTCTTTTTCTTTGTCAGCCCCGCCACGTGCGGGGCTTTCGATCAGGAAACGCCGGGCCGCGGGCGGCTTGCGCGCTTGGACGCTTGCATCCGGCCGGTTGCGGGATAACATGAATCCGCCTCGCCGGAACCCATTCCCCAAGGAACCTCCCTCATGCGAACCCTTGCCTGGATTCCCGCCCTGCTGATCCCGACCGTCGTGCTGTCCGCGGCGGACCCCGCCTCCAATCCCGACCATACCCTGAAGCTGTCCCTGCGGACGCGCGTCGAGACTTTCAAGGGCAGCGGCGTCTGGGACGAGGTCGTCGTGCCGCACGAGCTGCACGGCGACGAGACGGCCGTCATTATTTGCGATACGTGGGACAATCATTGGTGCCCAACCGCGGCCGCCCGCTGCGCCGAGCTGGCCAAGAAGATGCCGCCCGTCCTCGACGCCCTGCGGGCGCGCGGAGTCCTCATCGTCCACGCGCCGTCGGAGTGCATGGACTTCTACAAGGACGCCCCGCAGCGCAAGCGCATTCAGGAGGCCAAACGAATCGATCCGCCGGCGCCGCTCGACCTGAGCGATCCCCCGCTGCCGTGCGACTCCTCCGACGGCGGCTGCGACGCCGATCCGCCCGCCAAGTTCTACAAGGCCTGGACCCGCGAAAACGCCGCCGTCCCCATCGCCGACCAGGACGTGATCTCCGACGACGGCAAGGAAATCTACAGCTACCTCAAGCAGCGAGGCGTCAAGAGCGTGCTGTTCATGGGCGTCCACGCCAACATGTGCGTCCTGAACCGGACTTTTGCGATCAAGCAGATGACCAAATGGGGAATGCACTGCGTGCTGGTGCGCGACCTGACCGACGCCATGTACAACCCGAAGATGAAACCGTTCGTCAGCCACGAGGACGGCACGGAGCGCATCATCGAACACATCGAGAAGTACTGGTGCCCGAGCGTGCTGAGCGCGGATTTGGTGAAGGGGATGTCGCGGTGATTGGATACGAGCCGGAAGCGTGAGCGACGGATGGGAAACCGTCGCTCACGCTTCCGGCTCGTAGGAAGGGCAAAAATGGCTTACCGGCAGCGATGATGCCGCCCGCCGCCGCAGCCCACGTCGAAGCAATCCGACGCGCACGGCATCTCGCACGGAGCAGCCGCCGCGACGACCGGGGCCGTCGGAACGGCGATGCACGTCGTCACCGGAACCTGTTCCGTCACCTGCTCGGCAACGCACTTGTACGTCGTCACCGGCACGGTCCTCTTCTTCAGCTCGGTCTTGTACTCGCAGACCTGGACCTTGTACTTCTCGACGTGCTCGGCCATGACGCAGACCTGCACCTTGTAGCTCTCGGTTTCCTGCTTGGGAACGGCCACCTGCACGGTGAACTTCCGCTCTGTCGGCTTGCACACGATCTCCGTCGTCTTCGCCGTGCGCTCCTCCATGTGGGTCGTCGTCACGGGGACCTCAATGGTTTCCGACTTTTGTTCGTAATGGCAGACGTTTACCGTCACGTCGCGCGTCACAGTCTCCGGCACGCACTTCATGACGTTGCAGGTCACCTCATGCACTTCCTGCACGGTCTGACAGCCGACCCGGCAACCGCAGCAGTCGTAAACCGGAACTTTGCGGCAGCACACAACCTGCCGCGTCACCGTCTCGGGGACGGCGTGC
>DATKHW010001007.1:0-6580 GCA_035546275.1 Gemmataceae bacterium | reverse complement strand
AACTCCACTGACCTTCTCAAAGACCAGTTGGCACAGTTTGCTTTGATTCGGCCGAATCTCCAGATGAAACGGGCCGTGGTTCAGAATCTCCAGCACGATTTTACCCCGGAAGCCGGCGTGGATTGTGGGAGCTGTGATGTGCGCGGTCATGCCCAAACGGGCTTGCTTGCTGCGCCCCTCGACGCGGGCGGCCAGCTTCCCCTTGATCGGTAAATCGATATGTTCAAGCGTCCGAACCAGAACAAAGCCGCCGGGAGGGATGACGATCAGGCCGCCGCCGTTCGGCTCAAGCGGGATGGTCAAACCGATCAGGTCCGATAAGTTGATATTGTCGATGTCGATCAGGTGTTTTGAGGCCGGCGCCCGCAGGTCTTCATTCCATCTTCGGAAGTCATCCCCAACGCGAAGGTTCAGCGCGGAAGATTCGAGGTTGGCGGGATCGAGGGGCGGGTCGATGCCGAGCCACCCGTCGGTCGCGGCTTTTTCAATGTGGTGGTCACAGAGGATCACAACCCCGGTTTCTCCCTGACGGACTCACTGGCAATCAGGATACGTTCGCCGAGAGGTTGTGAGGGCTGCGGAAGGACCACTTCCGCCCACTCGCCTTGCTCTGCGACGAGCGTTACTCGTAACCATGCCGGCGCGGGGTTGTGACGCTTGGGCGCGCCGCTGACGCCGGCGACCTCGCGCTGGTCAACAAAAAGCTGGGCCTTGACTTTCTTGTTCGGATCGCTTGGGTCGATTGCATCCAAGTACACCAAGAACTCCTCACGGAACATCCCTGGCTCGATGCGACAAGGGATGTAGCAGGGAGTAAACTTGGCTGGCTTCTTCGCCTTCCCTTCATTCTTCCGTGCCATGTGTACGCCTCCAGTGACAAGAACCATGCTGATTGTCGACAAGGGTTGGCGGCTGTCAACCAGAATCCAACGAAAAAGCCGCGGTGGAGATCACAACAGCGGCATGTTACTGTGCGCGTGTTCAGTTGTCAATCTGGTTGACGATTGGCGATTCCGATTCCTTGCAGATGGGGCGCCCCTCGGCAAGGAAACAGGCCATCGCAAGGATGAAGGACGGAGAATATCGCATGTTTTTGGCGTCGCGCGCCTGATGACTTCGGGGCTCGCAGTCATTCCGTCGCTTTACCAGCGGAGCCTCGCTCCGCTTCTCTGGAAAGCAAAAACGTCAATCTCTGCCTGCACATTCCCGCTCTCCGCAAGTTTGGCGCGCCCGCTCCTACAATGATCCCGTGCCAGCATCCGGTCACGCTGGCAGCGGGGATAGGAGGGCGACGGCGTGAGCAGCGATGTAATCGACAGCAGCGATCCTGCATCTCCTCCTACGCCCGCCGGCCCATCGCCGTCGCAGCTGGGCGAATATCGCCTTCTGCGCGAGATCGGCCGCGGCGGCATGGGCGTCGTCTATGAGGCGGTGCAGGAATCGCTCGGCCGGCATGTCGCGCTCAAGGTGCTGCCGGCCGGGTTGGCTTCGCGCGGCTCCTTCCTCGAGCGCTTCCACCGAGAAGCGCGCGTCGCCGGACGGCTGCATCACACCAACATCGTGGCCGTCTACGGCGTCGGCGAACAAGAGGGATCGCATTTCTACGCCATGCAATTCATCCGCGGCCAAGGCCTCGACGCCGTCCTCCAAGACGTGCGCCGGCTGCGCGGCCTCGATCCCGCGGCGATCGCCGACCCCACCAGTTTCCGCGACGGCTCCGTCGGCCGTCCAAGGGCCGAGGCGCCGCCCGCCGCCGACGCCGCCGCGCCGCCGACCGGGGGTCGGGAGGAACTCGTCGGGCCGACGGGCGCCGTCTATTATCGCGGCGCCGCCCGCCTCGTTCGGCAAGCGGCCGAGGCGCTGGCCTACGCCCACGGCCAGGGCGTTCTGCACCGCGACGTCAAGCCGTCGAATCTGCTCATCGACTGGCGCGGCGCCGTCTGGATCACCGATTTCGGATTGGCCAAGGCCGACGACGCCCCCGATCTGACGGCGCCGGACGACCCGGTGGGCACGCTCCGTTACATGGCCCCCGAGCGCTTCCAGGGCCGCTGCGACGCCCGCAGCGACGTCTATTCCCTCGGCGCCACGCTGTATGAAATCCTGACTTTGCGCCCCCTTTTTGACGACGCCGACCGGATGCGGCTGATCGCGCGCATTGGGCAGGAGACGCCGGCGCCGCCGCGGAAGGAGGCGCCGGACCTGCCGCACGACCTGGAGACGATCGTCCTCAAGGCGACGGCCCGCGATCCGGCCGACCGCTACGGTGCGGCGGCGGAGCTGGCCGACGACCTGCGGCGGTTCCTCGAAGATCGGCCGATCGCGGCCCGGCGGGCCTCGGTGCTGGAACGGCTGCGGCGCTGGCGGCGGCGCAACCCGGCCACGGCCGGCCTGGCTTTTTCCGTGGCCGGACTGCTCCTGCTGCTGGCGGTCGGATCGACGGCGGCGGCGGCGTGGCTGGCGTGGCAGCGCGGCGAGGTCGGCCGGGCCAACGCCGCGCTGGAGGACGTGAACGCCCAGCTGGGAGCGACGAACGACCAGCTGACCGCGGCCAACGGCAAGCTGATGCAGGACAAAATCGATCTGGCGACGGCGGATCAGAAGCGGGAGGCGGAGCAGACGCAACGGCTGTGGACCTCGCTCTATGAACAGGCGCGGGCCGGCCGGTTCGGACCGCGCCCCGGCCGGCGCATCGACGGTCTGGCCGCGCTGGCCGAGGCTCGCAAAATCCGTCTGGACGACCGCCTGCGCACCGAGGCGATCGCCTGCCTCACCCTGACCGATCTGAAGCCGGGCCCGGACTGCGGCGGCTGGCCGGATGGCGCCTTCGACGTCGATTTCGACGACCAACTGGAGCGCTATGCCGTCGCCGACCGGCGCGGCGTCGTCAGCGTCCGCCGCACGGACGACGATGCGGAGGTCGCTCACATCACGACCGCCTTCAACGGCCCCGCGTCGGTGGAGCTAAGCCGCGACGGCCGGTTCATTGGCGTGCGGGCCGACGGCGGCAGCGGCCGATTGCAGGTCTGGCAAGTGGGAGAAGCGGCGCCCCGCATCGACGAGCCGGCCGGCGTCGTCGCGACGGCGTTCTCCGCCGACGGCCGGCGGCTGGCCGTCGTCCGCGCCGACGGCGACACGGATATCGACGATTTATCGAATGGGCAAAATCTCCTCAAGCTGCAAGCTGGACTGCACTGCCGGGCGGCGGCGTTCCGACCCGACGGCGGCGTCCTGGCTGTCGCCGGCGAGACGGCGGTCACATTCTGCGATCCGCAAACGGGCAAGAAAGTCGGTGAATGGGCGACGCGGTTCAGTAGGGGCGAGGTTGCCTCGCCCCTACCGGCGATGGAGACGCTGGCCTGGCGGCCGGACGGCGGACTGCTGGCCGCGGTCGGCCGCGACGGCCGCATCGGGTTCTGGGACCCGGCGACGGCGACGCTCCGGGCGAAGACGTCGGACCCGCTGACCGCGAACGTCCGCATCGCTTTCGACCACGCCGGCGATCTCTTGGCCAGCCGCGACGCCTCGGAGGTGCTGCGGCTGTGGGACCCGCGCACCGGCCGGCAGGTCTTCGCCGTCCCGTCCGATACGCGCGCCCTCCGCTTCCGCTCCGACGACCGCCGGCTGGCCGCGGAGATCGACGGCCGCGAATTGCGGATGTGGGAGGTCGCCGTTGGGCGGGAATACCGCACGCTGACCGCCGAGCCGGTCGGCGCCGCCGCGCCGGAGTTCTCCGGCGGCGCCGCCATCCGCCGCGACGGCCGGCTGCTGGCGGCGGCCATGAGCGACGGCGTCCGTCTGTGGGACCTGGCGACGGGCGAGCAATGCGCCTGGCTCCGCGACAAGGACGGGACGGCGGCCGTGGCGTTCGCCGGCGACAAGGCGCTGCTGACGCACGGCGTGGGCATGGAAGCGCCCGTCGTCCGCTGGCCCATCCAGGCCGACGGCGCCGGCGCGCTCCGCATCGGCCCGCCGGAGGTCCTGCCGTTGCGGGGCAGCGGCGGCGGCCTGGCGTGCAGCGCCGACGGCCGCGTCATCGCGGTCGCCACGCTCCGCGGCGTTCAGGTGCTAGGGGTGGACCACG
Organism: Gemmataceae bacterium; assembly: GCA_035546275.1. Classification (GTDB taxonomy): domain Bacteria; phylum Planctomycetota; class Planctomycetia; order Gemmatales; family Gemmataceae; genus UBA4732. The sequence continues at coordinate 2,496 of DATKHW010001007.1, read as the reverse complement.
GCGCCAAGCCGATCGACTTGCAGCTCCGCGAGGACAGCGGCGACGACGAGCGCGACACGGCCGTCAGCCCCGACGGCCGCTGGGTCGCCGCGTGCAGTCACGGGACTAAGGGCGTGCGCGTCTGGGACGTGGAGAAAGGCGCCGTCGCCCTGGAAATCCCCGTGGAGGGGCCGGCGGCCGCGGTGTTCAGCCCCGACGGTCAATGGCTGGCGGCCGGCGGCAAGGACGACTGCCATGTGTGGACTGTCGGCGCCTGGCAAAAGGGGCCGCAGATCGAAGGAGCGGCGTCGGCTTTCGCGCCGGACGGCGCGCTCTTGGCCGTGGAGACGGGCCGCGGCATCGTCCGCCTGGTCGATCCGCAAACGGGCAAATGCGCCGCCCAGCTGGAGGACCCGAACCAGGACCGCAGCGACGTGTATTTCACGCCGGACGGGGCCGTGATGGCCGCGGTCAGCTTGGAGGGGCGCTGCATCCACGTCTGGGATTTGCGGCGGATTCGGCAGGGGCTGGCGGAAATCAGCCTCGACTGGGAGCGGCCGGCCTATCCGGCGGCTGCACCGGCTCCATCCTTGCGAGTCAAAGTCGTTGGGGCGCCGTGAAGGCACGGCCGGCCGCCGAACTCAGGCGCCGCGTTTGGATCGGCGACGGCTGGGCTGGTCTTTCGCACCGCCGGCGTACACCACTCCTCGCGCCACCGTTCCTGCTCGCCCGACCCGCTACCGGACGGGAACTCGGACAAGACGGAAGCCCACGACGCTGACCCGGACCGTCGGCGGGTCCCAGTTGCGGAACGCCGCCTGGCAGAATTCGCTGGTGTTGCTCCAGCCGCCGCCCCGGTACGCCCGGACCGAGCCTCCTTTCCAGGCGTCAGCGCACCATTGGTACACGTTGCCCTGCATGTCGCACAAGCCCAGCCGATTCGACGGGTAGGCGCCGACTCGCGTCGTGCGCTGCAGGAACTTCCCCTGCGGCGCCTTGCCGAACGGAAAATTGCCGTTGAAGTTGGCTTGCTCGGAGGACAGGTCGTTGGTCGGCTTATCGAAGTAGAAGTGGTAGGAGCATTCTTCCTCAGAAGTCGCCCCTCCCCGACAGGCGTATTCCCATTCCGCCTGCGTCGGCAAGCGGTACAAATAGCCACGCCCACGCTCTTTTTCATTCAGCTTTTTGAGGAACTCCTGTGCATCGTCCCAGGACACCGATTCGACGGGAAACAGCTTCAGCTCCTCGTCGGAGATGTCCACAACGAAGCCCTTGCCGTCGCCCTGGCGCGAAAACCAGCTCGGGTTCTCGCCCATCACTGCCTGCCACTGCCCCTGCGTCACGTCATGCACGGCTATCTCGAAGTCCTCCTTGATCGGCGTCTCCTTCGCCCAACCCGGCTTACCTTCCCAGCCCATGTAGAACGTTCCCTTCGGCAGAGGCACGAACGTCATCAGGACACTGTCGTCGCGCTCCAGGATCGCGTCCGGCGGCTGGCAGCCCTTCGAGTCGATGGTCGCCTCCCGGCCTGGCCGGAGCCGTTCCTTGTGGAAGTCCGACACGAAGACCAGCTGCACCTGGCCGTCCTCCCCCAGCGTCAGGCGGTCGTCGAGATTCAACAACACCTGGCGTTTCGCTTCCCTCGGTACTCCGGCGGCCGACTGCAACCGCACCGTCCCGCGCACCTCCAGGATCATGGCCTGGGGCGTTCTCCGCCCGATGCCGCGCTTCACCTCACCGACCGCTCTCACCAGGTCCGCGCGCAGCTCCGGCTGGTCCGCGAACTCCACGGGGATTCTCGCGTCGGCTTCCTGCAGGAGTTGCCGGACGGTGACGTTCGCCCCCTTATCGTCGGTCTCGGCCTTCTTGAAGATGCTCACCAGGAATTCGCGGGCCTTCGTCGCCTTGTCGGCCTCCTGCATGGCGAGGCCCTTCTGCCGTTCGGCATCCAGATACTTCCAGACGACGCCGGCCACGCCCAGCACCGTCGCCAGCAGCGCCGCCGCCGTCAGCGCCGAAACGGCCGCGTGGCGGCGCACCCATTTGACCGCACGCTCCACCGCGCCCACCGGCCGCGCCCGGATCGGCTCGCCCGCCTGCAACCGCCGCAGGTCGTCGGCCAGGTCCTCGGCGCTGGCGTAACGTCGCGCCGGCTCCTTGCTCAGACATTTCAGACAAATCGTCTCCAGATCGCGTGGAACCTTCGGCGCCAGGCGCGACGGCGGCGACGCCTCCTCGCTCAGCACCTTGGTGAGAACGACATGCTGCGGCCCGTCGAACGGCGGCCGGCCCGTCAGGCACTCGTACAGCAGCGTCCCCAGCGCGTACACGTCGGCGGCGGGGCCGGTGTCGCGCACCCTGCCTGCCGCCTGCTCCGGCGCCATGTACGCCGCCGTCCCCATGACCGCGCCCGACTTGCTCACGTCGCGCGCCTCGGCGTCGATCCGCTTGGCCAGGCCGAAATCGGTGATCTTGGCCAATGCGGCGAGCGGGGGGCGTAAGCCCCCTGATTCAGAA
>DATKHW010001006.1:0-10252 GCA_035546275.1 Gemmataceae bacterium | reverse complement strand
CGCGCTGCCGCCGTCCCTCACCCCCAACCCCTCTCCCCCAAGGGGAGAGGGGTTGGGGGTGAGGGGTTGGGACGGCGGGCCGCTGCAAGGGCGCACCATTCTGCTGCATGCGGAACAGGGATTGGGCGACACGCTGCAATTCATCCGCTACGCGCCGTTGGTCAAGGCGAAGGGCGGCCACGTCGTGGTGCAGTGCCAGGGGTCGCTGATTCCGCTGCTGTCGCGCTGCGCCGGCGTCGATTCGCTCGTCCCCTGGGGCGCCAAGCCGCCGCCGTTCGACGTGTACGCCGCGCTGCTAAGCCTGCCGGCCCTGCTCGGAACCACGCTAAGCAATATCCCTAACGAGGTCCCTTATCTCCACGCCGACCCCGCTCTGGTCGAACATTGGCGGCGGCAGCTGGCGATCGTGCCCGGATTCAAGGTCGGCGTCGCTTGGCAGGGCAGCATTCGCCACGCTTGGGATCGGCATCGGTCCGTGCCCTTGTCCAGCTTCGCGCCGCTGGCGGCCGTGCCGGGCGTTCGGCTCATCAGCCTGCAAAAAGGCCCCGGCTCGGAGCAGGCGCAGGGGCCGCTGCCCTTCCCCATTGCGGACTTCGGCGATCTGGTGGATCGCACGGGCGGCGCCTTCATGGACACTGCCGCCATCCTGCCGCATCTTGACCTGGTCATTTCTGTGGACACGGCCGTCGCTCACCTGGCGGGCGCGCTCGGTGCGCCCGTTTGGTTGGCGCTGCACCACACGCCGGACTGGCGCTGGCTGCTCAACCGCAGCGACAGCCCGTGGTATCCGAGCGCCCGGCTGTTCCGTCAGCCCGCGCCCGGCGAATGGGCGCCGGTCTTTCGCGAAATCGCCAAGGCGCTGAACGAACGCGCCTTGGCGAGCGGCCGGCGTAAGCCGGCTGATGAGCCGCCGCGTTTATTGGTCCCAGTGTCCGCCGGCGAATTGCTGGACAAGATCAGCATTCTGCGGATCAAGGAGGAGCGCATCGGCGATCCAGAGAAGCGACGGCATGTGCAGGACGAGTTGGCGGCCCTGGAATCGGCCCGGCAAACCGTGGTGCAGGCGGCCCGCTTGCAAGAAGACGCAGGCGGGCCGCCCGCACCACCTCTGGCGGAGCTGGAAGCGGAGCTGGCGGCCGTCAACGCCCGGTTGTGGGACGTGGAAGACGCCCTTCGCGTTTGTGAACGCAACCAGGACTTCGGACCGCGCTTCATCGCGCTGGCCCGTTCGGTTTACCAGACCAACGACCGCCGGGCCGCCGCCAAGCGCGCGATCAATGATCTGCTGGGTTCGCCGTTGGTCGAGGTGAAGTCATACGGCGGGCAAACGGCGAGCCGCTGAAAGGGCGGCGTCTTGCGCCTGGCGCAAGAATTTTCCTATTTTTGCTTGATTATTCGGCGGGAGTCGTAGAAAATCCATGATCGTCTCAATCGGAGAATCGCTCGGAAGCGTCGGAGACGCTTCCCGCGCTCACAACGGAACGCCCGGCCGGAACGGAGAAGCCGGGCTGACGGGCGGAAAGCCTGTTCGCCGATAGCCCACCGTTCCGTTGCGCATTTTCTCCGGTGGCCGCGAGAAGAATGGGCTTCTCGTCGGAGGGACCGGACCTGTCGGGCCGTTTCGCCCGGCATTTCATTCCTCTGGGAGGCCGGCGAGCAAGAATGTCTCGCCAACGGCCCTCCTCATTTTTCGACGCCCGATTCTGCGTTGGGTCGGTGTGGGTGCACAGCAAGCGAGCGCCGCGCTCGCTCGGCGCCGGCCATTGTTGATGCTGGCCGTTAACCGTCGTCCCACAGTCGTCGTGCGCGCCCACGGCGCCGCCGCCGTTCGTCGAATCGACCATGAGCGACCCCAGCCCAGAAAACCCGGCGCCGCAACCGCTGCGGAGCAAGCACACGTCGAACTTCCCGGCGCTCTTGGAGCAGCTGGGAATCTCTGTGCTGGTCACCACCTACCAGGCCGGCAAGCTCGTCGTGCTGCGCTCCGCCGGCGACTCGATCAATACCCACTTCCGCGATCTGCCGCGTCCGATGGGACTGGCCGCCGACCCGACGCGCCTGGCCGTCGGCGCCGCCCACGAGATCCGCCAGTACCGCAACATGGCGCCGGTGGTCCGCCGCCTGGAGCCGCCCGGCCGGCATGACGCCTGCTACCTGGCCCGCGCCGCCCACCTCACCGGCGACATCGACGTCCACGAAATGGCCTGGGCCGGCGACGAACTCTGGTTCGTCAACACGCGCTTCTCCTGCCTTTGCACCCTCAACGGCATTCATAGCTTCGTGCCGCGCTGGCGGCCGCCGTTCGTCACGGCCCTTGCGCCGGACGATCGCTGCCATCTCAACGGCCTCGGCCTGGCGCCGGACGCCGACGGAAAGCTGACTCCGCGCTACGTCACGGCGCTGGCCGCGACCGACACGCCGCAAGGGTGGCGGCAGCACAAGAAGGACGGCGGCGTTCTCCTGGATATTACGACGAATGATATCCTGATCCGCGGCCTGTCGATGCCGCATTCTCCGCGCTGGGTCAATGGCCGGCTCTGGCTGCTGGAATCGGGGACCGGCGGCTTCGGCTACGCCGACCTGGCCGCCGGCCGCTATTGCTCCGTCGCCGAATTGCCCGGCTTCACGCGCGGCCTGGACCTATTCGGCAATCTCGCCTTCATCGGTATGTCGCAGGTGCGCGAGAGCGCCGTCTTCAGCGGCATTCCGATCGCGGAGCGGGCGCTGGCGGAACGCGCCTGCGGCGTCTGGGTGGTGGATATTCGCACCGGCCACACCGTGGCGTTTTTGCGTTTCGAGGACGCCGTGCAGGAAGTGTTCGCCGTGAAGGTGTTGCCCGGTCTGCGTTATCCGGAAATCGCCCCCGAAGACCCGAAACTGCTGGCCGATTCTTACGATCTGCCGAGCGCGGCCCTGGAAGAGGTGCCCGCGGCGCTGCGCCTGGCGGGACAGTCCGTAAGCCCCGCGGCGTCGTCAGATCGCCCGGCGGGGCCGTGAGCCACACAAGCCGTCTTCGCCGCCGGCCGGCGGGGACGCATTCGACGGGATCACGAATCCGAATTGAGCGCGACAGCGCCGTCCGTGCGGGAGACCGAGTCCATGTTGAACTTCAACTTCGGTGCGTGGCTGCGGAAGATCTCGGGCAAGGCGTTCCGTCAGCCGATCCGCTGGGCACGGCGCAAGGACAGGCCGGCCGCCCGGCCGTTGCTGGAGCTGCTCGAGGAACGCATGGTTCCCAGCACCTACCAGGTGGTGAACACGAGCGACTCCGGCGCCGGCTCGCTGCGGCAGGCGATTACCAACGCCAACGCCAACCCCTTCAGCACGATCGACTTCGCCATCCCCAGCAGCGACCCCGGCTACAGCAACGGCGTCTGGACGATCACACTGGGCGGGACCGAGCTGCCGCAGATCACGGCCGACATGACGATCACCGGCCCGGGTGCGGGCCAGCTGGCGATCAGCGGCAACAACCAGAGCCGCGTCTTCGAGGTCAACGCCCCCGTTGTAACCATCTCCGGCCTGACCGTCGAGGCCGGCTACAACAGCGCCAGCGGCGGCGGCGTCCGGGTGGACAGCGGCGCCGCCCTGTCCATGACCGGCGTCGTCGTCCAGAACAGCTTCGCCAGTGCCGGCGGCGGCATCGCTCTCATGTCCGGCTCCTTTGGCCCCCCGTCCCTCACGCTCACCAACAGCACCATCAGCGGCAACACCGGCAACACCGGCGGCGGCGGCGGCATCGCTGTGTACTCCGGCACGCTGACCGTGAACGGCAGCACCATCTCCGGCAACACGGGCCACGGCTTCAACGGCGGCGGCGGCATCTCCGCCAACAGCGGCTCCGTGACGATAACCATAAGCGACAGCACCATCTCGGGGAACACGTTCAGCAACAGCCCGAACAACTTCGGCGGCGGCGGCATCGCCAGCGGCGGCAAGCTCACCATCACCAACAGCACCATCGCCGGCAACACGGCTTCCGTGGCGGGCGGCGCCATCGAGAATTTCGGCAGCGGCAAGCTCGTCATCACCGACAGCACCATCTCGGGGAATACCGCCGCCAGCAGCGGCGGCGGCATTCGCAACGAGAACAACTACGGCGGCGAACTGACGCTGGACAACACCATCGTCGCGGCGAACAGCGCCCCCAGCCGCCCGGACATCCTCGGCAGCGTCACGACCGACAAGGGCTACAACCTCATCGGCGACGGCAGCAACGTCTCGGGACTCACGGGCACGGGCGACCTGATCGGGACCGACGCCAGCCGGATCAACCCGCTGCTCTGGGCGCTCGGCGACTACGGCGGCTCGGCGCAGAGCCGGCCCCTGGAAATCGGCAGCCCGGCCATCGGCGCCGGCGACCCCGGCCAAGCCGGGACCGCCGACCAGCGCGGCACGGTCCGCGGCAGCCCGGTGGACATCGGCGCCGTGCAGGGCGCCCTCTTCGTCGTCAACACCACCGCCGACAGCGACGACGGCAGCGCCACGGGCGCCACGGTCAGCCTGCGCGACGCAATCCGGTACGGCGTCAACGCCAGCCCGGGGACCAACATCATCCGGTTCGACCCCACCGTCTTCATAGTCGGCAACGGGCCGTACACGATCACTCTCTCCGGCAGCGAATTGCCCCAAATCACGGGCGAGGTGCAGATCAACGGCATCGGCGCGAGCAACCTTGCCGTCAGCGGCGACAACCAGAGCCGCGTGTTCGACGTCGCTGGCGGAGCCACGGCTGCAGTTTCTGGGCTGACCATCGAAGACGGCTACGGCCAATCCGGTACAAATGGCGGCTACAACGACTGCGGCGGCGGCGCGCTCGTCTATCCTGGGGGAACGCTGACGCTCACCGACAGCACTGTCACCGGGAATTCGTCTCAGTCCTACGGCGGAGCTATCGCCAATTATGGCACTTTGATCCTGACCGACAGCACCGTCTCGAACAACAGCACCGGCGGCGGCGGCGGCGGCATCCAGAGCTTCCCCGGCACGACAACGCTGGAGGTGTTCGACAGCACCATCTCGGGCAACAGCGCCGGGAATCTGGGCGGTGGAATCGCCGTCTATGGCGATGCCAGCCTTGTCGATACGACGATCTCGGGCAACACGGCCCCCGTGGGCGGCGGCATCGACAATTCCTCGGGAGCCATCCTGACGCTGACCAACACCATCATCGCGGCCAACACGGCGACCGGTTCCGGTCCTGACATCGCCAACGGCGGCTCGATAACGGACGGCGGCTACAACCTGATCGGCGTCGGCGACGGCACGGGCTTCGTCAACGGCGTGAACCACGACCACGTCGGCACATCGGGCAACCCGCTTGATCCCCTGCTTGCCCCGCTCGGCTACTACGCCGGCCCCACGGAAACGCTGGCGCCGTTGCCCGGCAGCCCCGCCCTCGGCGCCGGCGACCCCGGCCAGGCCGGCACGACGGCGCAGAACGGCATCGTCCGCGTCGCCGGCGGCGTGGACATCGGCGCCGTCGAGGACCCGCGCCTCGTCGTGACCACCACGGCCGACGGCGGGGCCGGGTCGCTGCGCGACGCCATCGCCTCCGCCGACGCCGCCCCGGGAACGAGCGTCATCACGTTCGACCCGGGCCTGTCCGGCCGGACCATCACGCTGTACGGGACCGAGCTTCCCCAGATCACAGCGGATGTCGAGATCGACGGCCTGGGCGCGAGCCAGCTGACGGTCAGCGGCAACAGCCAGAGCCGCGTCTTCGACGTCGCCAGCGGGGTCATCGTGGTCCTTTCCGACCTCACCATCGAGGACGGGCAGGCGCCGGGCAGCGGCAATCTCGTCGGCCTTAGCGGCGGCGGCGTGGACAATGAGGGCACGCTGACCCTGGTGGACAGCACGGTCACCGGAAGTCGCGCCAGCTTCGGCGCCGGCGTTGGCAATTTCGGCACGCTGTATCTGCTGGACAGCACGCTGACGGGAAACACGGCCGTTTACTTCGGCGCCGGCCTGCTCAACTATGGCACGGCCGCCGTGCTCGACAGCACGATCACCGCCAACTCGGCCACGCCCGGTGGGGCCGCCTCCGCCAAGGGCGGCGGCGTCTTCAACAGCGTCTTCTTCAACAAGCAGCTGACGCTGCAAAACTCGATCGTTTCGGGCAACACAGCCGAGGACAGCGCGACCAACGACATTTACGGGAGCATCACCGCCGACGACGGCTACAACCTGCTCGGCACGGCCCTGCGGGGAAGCACTTCGGGGACCGGCGACGTCTTCAGCGACAGCCCGGGCCTCGGATCCCTCGGCGACAACGGCGGCCCGACGCCCACCATGGCCCCCTTGCCCGGCAGCCCCGCCTTCGGCGCCGGCGACCCGGGCCAGGCCGGGACCACGGCGCAGAACGACGTCGTCCGCATTACCGGCGCGGTGGACATCGGCGCCGCCGAGGACCCGCGCTTCATCGTCAACACCACCGCCGACAGCGACGACGGCAGCGCCAGCGGCGCCACCGTCAGCCTGCGCGACGCCATCGAGTACGGCGCCGACGCCAGCCAAGGCGTCAGCTTCATTGCCTTCGATCCCACCGTGTTCAACCCTGGCAACGGGCCGTACACGATCACCCTGTCCGGAAGCGAATTGCCGCAAATCACGGGCGAGGTGCAGATCGACGGCATTGGCGCGAGCAACCTTGCCGTCAGCGGCAACAGCGCCAGTCGCATCTTCGACGTCGGTGTAGGGACCACCGTCGCCATCTCCGGCCTGACCATCGAGGACGGCTACGCGGGAGCGGGCAACGGCGGCGCCGTCACGAACGCCGGCACGCTGACGCTTGCCGACAGCACCGTCACCGGCAGCACGGCGAACAGCGGCGGCGGCATTTACAACACCGGCACGCTTCGCCTGTACTCCGGTATCGTCTCCGACAACACCACCAGCGGCTCCGGCGGCGGCATCTACAACACGGGCAGCCTCTATGTGCTGAACCAGAGCGTCATTACGGGCAACACATCCAGCGGCTCCGGCGGCGGCATCGCCAACAGCGCCGCCCTGAAAATCACCGACAGCACCGTCTCCTACAACACGGCGGCCAACGCAGGCGGCGGCATCTACAACACCAGCGCGCTATACCTATACGGCAGCACCGTCTCCCATAATAGCGCGGCGAACGGCGGCGGCATCGACAACCTGGGCGCCACGCACGTGCTCGATCACAGCGTCATCACGGGCAACACGACCACGGGTTCCGGCGGCGGCATTTACAACACCCGCAACAACCTGTATGTGGTTAACAGCACGATCTCTGACAACACGGCGGACGTCAACGGCGGCGGCGTCAGCAACGCCCGCTTCGGTACGGTCGTGCTGACCGACAGCACCGTCTCCGGCAACCAGGCGCCGAGCGGCGGCGGCCTTTACAACGCCATTTACGGCACGACGTCGCTCTATGGCAGCACCGTCTCGTCCAACACGGCCATGAACGGCCTCGGCGGCGGTATCCAAAATGCCGGCAATCTGTACCTGTACAGCTACAGCACCGTCTCCGGCAACTACGCCTACGGCGACGGCGGCGGCATCGCCAACACCGACCGGCTGACGGTCGCCGACAGCACCATTTCCGACAACACGACGCGGTACAGCGGCGGCGGCGTTTACAATGCTTCGCTAGACACGGCCGTGCTGACCGGCAGCACCGTCTCCGGCAACAAGTCGCTGGGCTACGGCTACGCCACCGGCGGCGGCGGCATCGCCAACGCCGGCTACCTGCACCTCACGGCCAGCACCGTTTCGAGCAACTACGCCAACAGGTACTACCAGGGCGGCCTCGGCGGCGGCGTCCAGAATCTCTTCAACCTCTACGTGACCGACAGCACCATCGCCAACAACACGGCGTATGGCTACGGCGGCGCCATTTACAACAACGGCGCTGCTACCGCCGTCGTGACCGACAGCACCCTCTCGGGCAACACCGCCAATGGTTCCGGCGGCGGCGTTGACAACTACGACGGCAGCCTGAGCCTGGAAAACAGCATCCTGTCCGGCAACACCGCGGGGGGCGGGAATGCCCCCAGCAACCTCGTCGGCCCCGGTACGCTCACCGACCTCGGCTACAACCTGCTCGGCACGGACGTAAGCGCGACCGTCACCGGCGACGTGTCCAGCGATCAGCCGCTCCTGTCCGCCCTCGGCAACTACGGCGGCCCGACCGAAACAATGGCCCTGCTGCCCGGCAGCCCCGCCATCGGCGTCGGCAGCCCGTCCGGCGTCGTCGACCAGCGCGGCAAACCGATCGACTCCACCGGGACCGGCGACATCGGCGCCTTCCAGAGCCAGCGATTCACCATCCAGATTTCCGGCGACAGCACGGTGTACCCCGTCATCGGCGGCCTGCCCGCCACCATGACGGTCCAGGTATTCGCCAACAACGCGGTCGAACCGGTGGCGGGCGGCGTCGTTTTCTTCACGGTCACGAGCGGAACGGGCGCCGTGGTCACCGGCAGCCCGGCGACGATCGACGCGAACCGCAATGCCGCCGCCACAGCGGCGGCCGCCGCCGGCAGTCAGCCCGGCGACGAGACGATGATCAATGCCACGACGACCGGGGCCAACAACTCCGTCACGTTCACCGCCTATGACGCGGCCGGCGGCAATCCGCTCCAGGTCACCACCACCGCCGACGGCGGCGACGGCTCCTTGCGCGCGGCCATCACCTACGCCGACAACAACGGCGGCGGCACGATCACGTTCGCCATCCCCAGGACCGATCCGGGCTATGACGGCACGGCCTTCACGATCCATCCGCAGTCGGCCCTGCCCGATGTGGGCGACGATGTCACCATCGACGGGACTTCCGAGGCGTCGTACCTCAGCGCGACCTACACCTCGCCGATCATCGTCCTCAGCGGCGACCAAGCCGGCAGCAACGTCACCGGCCTCGAACTCACGGGTTCGGCCAGCACCATCCAGGGGCTGGTCGTCAACCAGTTCACCTATGACGGCATCGACATCAACGGCGGAAGCCAGAATGTGATCCAAGGCGACTACATCGGCCTCGATGCTACGGGTACGACGGCCGGTCCCGGCGAGTCGCTTGGAAACAGCTACGATGTGGTGATCGAAGGCGGCGCCAGCGACAACACGATCGGCGGCGTCACGGCGGCGGCGCGCAACGTCATCTCCGGCAGCAGCCAGGCCTTTGGCGTGCTCATCTATGGAAGCGGGACCACGGGGAATGTCGTCGAGGGCGATTACATCGGCACGGACGCCACCGGCATGACGTCGACGGACGGCAGCGGCAACCCGCTGGGCAATGACGAGGGCGTGCGAATCGAGTACGCCAGCGACAACACCATCGGCGGCACGACGGCCGCCGCCCGCAATATCATCTCCGGCAACTCCGAAGACGGCGTGGACATTGGCCTGGCCGGCACGACCGACAACGTGGTGGAAGGCAACTACATCGGCACAGACGTCACCGGCGCCGTCAAGCTGGGAACCGGCGACTGGGGCGTCATCATCGGACAGAGCGGCAGCTCCGCCGACGGGAACACCATTGGCGGCACAACGGTCGGTGCCGGCAACGTCATCGTCGGCAGCCTCATTGCCGCCGTGGAAATAGACGGTGCGTCGTCCAATGCGGTCCAGGGGAACATTATCGGGCTGAACGCCGGCGGCACGGGGGTGCTGGGCAATAGCGGATCGGGCGTGCTCCTCACTCAGGGCGCGACCGACAACACCATCGGCGGCGCCGCCAGCAGCGCCGTGACGACGATCGCCTCGGCGCCCCCCAGCGCCTTCACCGGCCCCTTGACCCAAGCCGCCGACGGCTTCCTCTACGCTCTCGATGCGGCCGGCGACGTGATCCGCATCGACCCGACCACCGGCGCCCAAACGAGCGTGACCACCGTGGCCGGCGCCACGAACCTCGCCGTCGATCCATCCGTCGCCGACAGTCTCGTCGTGACGGCCGTCTCCGGTGGGACGGCGAGCCTGGTCCGCGTCAACACGTCCAACGGCGCACAGACCGTTCTAACTTCCGGCGGCTACCTGGTGAATCCGACGGCCGTCGCTTACGACCCCTCGACCGGCGATTATCTCATCACGGATCCGAATTCGACGGCCGGCCCCGCCGTCATCGCTTGGACCGCGGCCGGCGGCCAAACCGTCTTCACCAGCGGCAGCTACCCCTTCGCGCTGGGCGATCCCGTCGCCGTCGCCGTGAGTCCCACGGGCGCCGTCCTGGTGCTGGACAATGCCGCCGTGCTCAACGGCAGCCCCACGCCGCTGATCC